>NZ_ANPF01000084.1:0-54097 GCF_000328325.1 Halobacillus sp. BAB-2008
AATAATTACATAATTATCCTTAAATGACTTACATAAGTAGTATTTTGATTATTTGACAAAAAATTAATACAATTCGACAATTAACTATGTCATAATGTTCATTATAATAGAAGACCTGTACATATGTAACTATTTTCCATATTAAGGTGATTAAAAACCTAGTTCTTTCGATGTGTTTGGCGAGCTTCTGTAAAAATCATTCGGGAAAGATAGACAGAGGTATACAAATTTTTTTAAAATTGTTTCTGTAATCAAAGAAAATGTCGAATAAAGGAAACAAAGGAGATGCCGATGACCATATTCAGTAGTACTTTTTCCACATTGGAACAGGCTTTAAACTTCACAACAGCTAAAAACAGAACAATATCCAACAATATAGCTAATGTTGACACCCCTGGATATAAGGCTAAAGGAGTAGCTTTTCAGGACGTGTTGAATGGAGAGCTGGCTTCTATTCAGACAAAACGGACAGATGAGCGTCACATTGATTTCCGGGCTCGTACGTCCAATTCTTTTCATACCTTTACTAAAACCGGGACGACGTACAGCCATAACGGCAACAACGTAGATGTGGATAAAGAAATGAATGACCTTGCTCAAAATCAAATTCAGTATGAGGCACTGGTCGATCGGATGAGCGGGAAATTCAAAAGCTTGGAGTCGGTGATAAAAGGAGGTAGATAGGGTGAGTATATTTCGGGCAATGAATACAAGCGCGAGTGCCTTGACGGCTCAGAGGTTGAGGATGGATATTGTATCTTCCAACATAGCGAATGCCGATGCTACACGAGCGGTTCAGAATGAAAACGGTAAATGGGAGCCATATCGTAGAAAGATGCCGGTATTCCAAAGTGAAGGTTCTGGCTTCCGTAGTCATTTGTCGCAGGCCCGGACCGGTTCTGGAGAGGACGGCGGCGTAAAAGTGTCAAGGATCGTAGAAGATCCAGAACCCTTTAAAACGGTGTACAACCCTAACCATCCAGACGCTGACGAAGAGGGGTATGTAGAAATGCCGAACGTGGATCCCTTGCAGGAAATGGTTGACTTGATGAGTTCTACAAGATCATACGAAGCCAACGTAACAGCTGTCAATGCATCAAAGAATATGCTCATGAAAGCTTTGGAAATCGGAAAATAAGGAGGGACTGGTATGGTCGAAATGACTTCCATGATGAATACCCCGGTGCAAATGTCCTCAGCTAATGGATCCCAGTGGAAAAAAGCCGTATCTGCAGGGGAAGCCCAGGGGGCCTTTGCAAATCAGCTGAAGCAGGCGATTGAACAGGTCAATGAAGCACAAATTGCTTCGGATAATAAGACGAAGGCGCTTGCTCGTGGGGAGATTGATGATCTGCACGACGTCATGATTACATCGCAAAAAGCGAGTGTAACGATGCAGATGGCAGTGGAAATGCAGAGCAAAACAATTGAGGCATACAAAGAAATCATGCGTATGCAGGTTTAATTATTACCGAACGATTATCAGCACTAAACCATTCGCGTAGGTTGTGCTTTTTTTGGGGGCAGCTATGAAAGAAAAAATAAACGCATACAGAGAGAAAGTCGTGTCGTTTTGGAAAGAGCGGAAAAAATCACAAAAGGGCTGGATCATTGGTTCCGTTGCAGCTGTCATTCTGGCCGCAGTCTTGCTTGCTGTCTTACAAGGCGGTTCCAAGATGACACCACTTTACAGCGATTTGACGCTTCAGGAAATAGGCCAGATCAAATCAGAATTGGATACAAGAGGCATTCCTTATGAATTGGATAAGGGCGGAACGACGATACTCGTTCCGGATACAGAAGCGGAGTCGCTGCTCGTTGATCTTGCTGCGTCCGGTCTTCCGAACAGCGGAAGGATCGATTACGGATTCTTCAGTGCCAACACATCATGGGGGATGACGGACAATGAGTTTGATGTCATCAAACTGGATGCGATGCAGACCGAGCTTGCCAATCTCATGAAAGGGATCAGTGGAATCCAGGATGCCCAAGTAATGATTAACATGCCGGAGGAGCAGGTGTTTGCATCGGAGCAGGGGCAGGAAGCCTCAGCATCCGTCGTCCTGAACGTACAGCCGGGAGCAAGTATCGAACAGCCTCAAGTAGAGACGCTGTACAATCTGGTATCAAAGTCTGTTCCTAATTTATCTAAAGATAATATCGTCATCATGGATCAGAATTTTAATTATTTTGACATTAATGATGCTTCCTTAGCTGGGAGCTCCGACGCTTATACATATCAACAAAATGTCAAAGAAGATATTGAACGGGACATAAAACAGCGCCTGCAGCGGATGCTTGGTACCATGATCGGTCAACAAAAGGTCATGGCAACCGTAACTGCAGATATCGATTTTACAAAAGAAAACCGTGTCGAAGAGCTTGTTGAACCGGTTGATCCTGAAACGATGGAAGGACTGCCGGTAAGTGTGGAGCGCATTGAAGAAACCTATGAAGGCGGCGTTCCGGAAGGCGGCGTTCCAGGAGCAGGAGATGAAGATGTAGCCAACTACCCTGCAGGTGAAGAGGGCGGAGACGGCGATTATGAAATGAATCGCGAAACGATCAACAACGAGTTCAACCGGATCAAGAGAAATATTGAAGAAAGTCCGTATAAAGTAAGAAATCTTGGTATTCAGGTTGCTGTGGATAACACAAAAGGGACAAATGCAGAGGGCGAAGTTGAATATTTGACCGCCGCAGAGCAGCAGACCGTAGAAGAGGGCATTCAATCCATTGTCGACTCCATGATAACGACTTCCATCGATGCTGGTTATGAAGATCAAATTGAGGCAGACGAGAATGTGTCGATCGTCTTCCAGGAGTTCAATGGCAAACCGGAAGCCCCTGAAGCACAGCCGGGAATTCCTCTGTGGGTGTATATTACTGGCGGCGTCCTCGCTCTACTCATCATCCTGCTCTTGATCTTGTTGTTCCGACGCAGGAACGTAGAGGAAGAGGAAGAATACGTCTATTTTGAAGAACCACTGATCGAGCAGCGGTCGAAAGAAGTGCAGGAGATACAGGAGAAAGAAGACGAGTCCACACAGAAACGGAAGCAGCTGGAGAAACTGGCGAATGAGAAGCCGGAAGATTTTGCGAAACTATTGCGGTCATGGATTGCAGAAGATTAAGGGGGTCTGAAGGATGGCCTTAAGAAAGACAAGATTAACAGGAAAACAAAAAGCTGCCGCCCTGCTTATAGCCCTTGGGCCGGATGTGGCAGCAAAAGTGTACAAACATTTGAACGAAGAAGAAATTGAACAATTAACGCTGGAAATTTCATCGGTACAAAAAGTCGATGCAAAAGAAAAAGAAGAGATTTTGGATCAATTTCATCAAATTGCCCTCGCCCAGGACTATATTTCCCAAGGCGGAATCGGTTATGCGAAAACGATACTGGAGAAAGCGCTTGGACCTGCGGAGGCCGCCAATATCATTGGACGGTTGACTTCTTCGCTGCAGGTGAGGCCGTTTGATTTTGCGCGCCGGGCCGATGCGGGACAGATTTTGAATTTTATACAAAATGAGCATCCTCAGACGATCGCACTGGTGCTCTCCTACCTTGATTCAGAGCAGTCAGGTCAGATACTCTCCGAGCTGCCACAGGAGCTGCAGGGGGATATAGCGAGACGAATCGCCACGATGGATTCCACTTCCCCGGAAGTCATCAGCCAAGTCGAGCAGATTCTGGAGAAGAAGCTGTCGACTACGGTTATGCAGGATTACACCGATACGGGCGGTATACAGGCGGTTGTGGAAGTGTTGAACGGAGTCGATCGCAGTACAGAGCGGACGATCCTTGACTCTTTGGAAATACAGGATCCGGAACTGGCGGAAGAGATTAAGAAGAGAATGTTCGTATTCGAAGATATTGTTGCTCTTGATAATCGTGCGATACAGCGGGTCATCCGTGAAGTCGATAATGACGACTTACGTTTGTCCTTGAAAGTCTCCAGTGAAGAAGTAAAGGAAATGGTATTCAAGAACATGTCCCAGCGAATGGCCGAAACCTTCAAAGAGGAGATGGAAATCATGGGTCCAGTCAGGCTTCGTGACGTGGAAGAGGCACAGACAAGGGTCGTGTCTGCAATCCGGCGCCTTGAAGATATTGGTGAAATCGTAATCGCCCGAGGCGGAGGAGATGACATCATTGTGTAAATCCAATCAACACGGACGCGTCATTGAACTCCGGCAAGTTGCAATCGGCCCGCGCGGAGAGGAGTCCCGTCACCATGCAGAGCTTCAAGAAGCGAAGCAGGAGCAGAGAGAAATACTCCGTTCAGCAGAAGCGGAGCGGGAGCGCATTCTTCAGAAAGCAGAAAAAGAAATAGAACAGTGGCGAAAGACATGGGAAGAAGAAAAGCGTCTTATTACAGAAGAAGCGTTTAACGAAGGCCGCCTGGATGGCTTTGAAGCAGGAAGGATGGAAGGTTTTGAGTCATACAAAGAGAAGATCTCGGAAGCCAACCGGGTCATGGGGCAGGCTAAAGAGCAGCATGACAGAGTGGTGGAAGAAAGTGAACAAACCATTCTTCGATTAGCAGTCGCTTGTGCGGAGAAGGTCGTTAAAAAGCAGCTGGATCAATCCGATGACTACTTTCTATCTTTGGTAAGGCATGCCGTCAAAGAAGTCCAGGATCAGCCGGAAATTACAGTAAAGCTTCATCCGGATCAGTACGAACTTCTCCATCACCAGATGGAAGAACTCCAGAGATTGGTCGACGTTCACACAAAGCTCGTCCTTTATGCAGACATAGAACTTTCCCCCTACGCCTGCGTCATCGAATCTCCCTTTGGGATGATTCGTGCAGGAGTGGACAGTCAATTGTCCGAACTCAGGGAGAAACTGTTTGAAGCCGCGTTTGGAGTGGACAGCGATGAATGAGTCGATCTATCAGGAAGCAATCCGGCAGGCGGATACATATAAACGGTTCGGTAGGATAAAACGCGTCGTAGGCCTGATGGTTGAATCGAAGGGACCGGACGCATCCGTGGGGGACCTTTGCTATATCCATTCCCCATCTGGGAAAGTGGCACCAGTGGCAGCGGAGGTGGTAGGTTTTCATAACGAAAACATCCTGCTGATGCCGTTCCAGGAAGTTCGGGAGGTCAGTCCGGGAAGTCTTGTAGAAGCAACAAAGCAGCCGCTGAATGTCAAGGCAGGCATTGGTCTGATCGGGAACATTCTCGATGCAATGGGTAATCCGCTGGACGGGAGCGCGCTGCCCAAAGGTCTAAGACCGTATCCGACCGACCAGGCCCCCCCGAATCCTTTGGAGAGACCACCGATCAAAGAGCCTATTCAGGTCGGGGTGAGAGCCATTGATTCACTTCTGTCTGTCGGAAAAGGACAGAGAATCGGAATCTTCGCCGGAAGCGGAGTAGGAAAAAGTACGCTGATGGGAATGATTGCCCGGAACAGTTCGGCCGATTTGAATGTCATTGCATTAATTGGCGAACGCGGCAGGGAAGTACGGGAATTTATTGAGAATGATTTAGGAGAAGAAGGAAGGAAGCGCTCGATTTTAGTTGTCGCGACCTCCGACCAGCCGGCATTGATGCGGGTCAAAGGCGCCTATACAGCGACGGCGATCAGTGAATACTTCCGAGATCTTGGATATGACGTTAACTTGATGATGGACTCGGTTACAAGGTTTGCTATGGCACAAAGAGAGATCGGCTTAGCGACAGGAGAGCCGCCGACAACGAAAGGTTATACGCCGTCGGTTTTTGCAAAACTTCCGAAACTTCTGGAGCGGACTGGTTCCAGTGATAAAGGAACGATCACAGCCTTTTATACGGTACTCGTTGATGGCGATGATCTGAACGAACCGATATCAGATACCGTCCGCGGTATTCTGGACGGCCACTTCATTCTTGACCGCAAAATTGCGGAACAGGGGCAATATCCTGCTCTTCATATTTTGAAATCGATCAGCCGGGTCATGAAGCAGATTGTATCGGAATCCCATATCGAGCGTGCCCAGCAGTTGAGGTCGCTTCTTTCCACTTACGAAGAGAATAGAGAATTGATCCAGATCGGTGCGTATAAAAAAGGCTCCAGTAAAGAGATCGATCAAGCGATCCATTATCATCCTTCCATTATGGAATTTTTGAGGCAGGGAATTCATGAACCGTCAACCTTCGAACACTCGGTGGAAGATTTGAATCGTTTGTTTTCATAAAAGAGAGGTGAATGCATGACTACCATTCATACGTTCGAGAAGATACGAGACTTGCAGGATCGGGATAAAAAAGAGAAACAGCGTACACATGAAAAGGCGGTCGATCAATTCGAAGAACATGCCTATAGACTGTATGAAGCATTAAAGAAAAAAGAGGATGCTATTCAAGCCTTTAATTCCACGATGGAGAAGAGAGCGATCCAGGCTCATGCGTTCCTCCAGCATCAGCAGTATATTGCACGTCTGGAAGAGATCATTCATTCGCTTCAGCCACTGGTTCAGCAGGCAAGGCGGAAAATGGATCGGACGCAAACGAAGCTCACAGAAGCCTACAGAGAAGTGAAGAAATATGAACGCTTAATTGAGAACAAAGAAGAGAAACAGAAACAGTACGCCAAGCAGGAAGAAAATAAAAATATGGATGAAGTGTCCATGGTCCAGTATTTAAACAGGAGGAACAGGTGATCGGATGGCAAAGAAACTACCAAAGCAGCAAACAGGAGGCAGCCGTTTTCTAAAGATATTTTCGGCTGTTGTCTTTCCGCTCCTCTTCCTGGTTGTATTGACCGTGATCGTGATGACGCTCATGGGTTACAACGTTTTTGAACAGGTGGAAAAGTACGGAGCTAACATACCCGGCATAGCAGATACCACTTCCACGGATTCGGCGTCCTCAGAGGAAACGGATAAACTACAGGCGATGTTAGCTAATAAAGAAGCGGAAATCGAACAATTAAAAGAGCAGGCTTCGGCTGGGGATGCAGAAAAGAAAGACATGGAAAACCAGATTGTACAGTTGGAGAAAGAGCTCGAAGGGACGACCGAGGAACGGGGGGAGGAAGATGTGGAAGAAGACAGTGCAAAAGACATTGCTGCATCCTTCCAGAAGATGGACCCGGAAGAAGCCGCTCCAATCATATCCACCATGAATCAGGACTTGGCTGTTCAAGTACTTCGTTTGATTGCAGTGGAAGAGCGAGGAGACATTCTCGGCCAGATGGACCCAGAGATAGCCGCCTCTTACGCAAGTGCGCTCATCGATTCTTAAAGGAACCGTTCGAAAGGAGGTGATAGCAATGGATTGGAACGTTTTGTTTAGTGGACAAGCTAACCCTCAACCTTTACAAGGACAAGCGGTTCAAACGACATCAACCCCTGATTTTGCCCCTCAGTTCAAGGAGCGATTGGAAGGAATGATCGAAGAGGCAGCTGCTTCAACGCTGACTGCGGGTGCAGCGAAATCGGATGGGTTGGATGAATTGGGGGAAGAACTCCGGTCTATATTCCAGACATTATACGACAAGGTACCGAGGAGCGAAGAAGAAGAAGAGAGGCTTGACGTGATCGGCCTGCGTTTGGAACAGTGGCATGCGCTTCGGTATAGAACCGCCGCACCAGGACAACAAGACGTACATAACCAACCGTTGGACTCAGAAGGTATCGAGCAGATTTCTAATAACGTGAAACGTTTGAACGTTTTCCGTGAGGTAACCACGGCGTACGAAAAAAGGGATGCGGATGCTTTCCTTCATCGCATGGTGGAAGAGCTTCCTTACTTGGCGAAAGACATTTCGGTAGAAGCTATGAATACGAGCATCGGTAAGAATCAGCCGGAAGTTACTCCGGCAGCGAACGGGACTTACAAAAAACGGAATGTTGATATATCTATAGACAGCCTGAAAGAAGAGCTGTCATTTTTACCGGAAAGGATTTGGAATGACAGTGCATCCCTCAGGGAGGAGCAAAAAGGGTCTATTCCATTTGCGCCCTCTATAAATGAAGGCCAGGTCTCGATTAATGATGGCGCAGAGTTGATAAAGTTGGAAGGACATTTGAAAAAGGAATGGAATGCTTTGCTTCACACCTTGATGGAGAAGGGAGTGGAGGCTGATAGCAAATCCCCCTTACTCTCAACTATTCTTCATCGTATGGAGCAATGGGACAGTCTGCATAACAGGGAGCTTCCGGTTCAGCATGAGATACATAGAGAGCTGTCTCCAGATGGACAAGCTTCGGCGGTCCAAACAGCAATAATTCCAGAGAATCTTTCCAGAGCAATAGACCGTGCGTTTGATGCAGGGGATATCTTACAATTTATCCATTTAACAACGTCGGAACTACCTTATTTGGCGGATGCTGTTAAGTTAGACGGCCGCTTCTCAGGCTTGAATCATTACGGCCGTATAAACCAGTCGAACAGTAACCGCGGGTTAGTACCGCCTATAAACGCAGAAGCATCTTCACAGAGCGTCCGCACCGATGGACCCAAAGCTTCGAGTGGCCCTATTACTATCGATGTGGAGACAGAAGAAACGATAAAAAGTTCTGTTGTGGAAGTTTTGAGAAATTTCCTTCAGCAAATGCGCACCCATCCATCCAAAAGTATTTCGAAAACATTTTCCATGAATCCGGAACAATTAGGGAAGATGACCGTCCAATATACGGCTGAATCAGGGGAACCGGTGCTTGATATAAAGGTGGAAAATAAAGCAGCCTTTACCTTGTTAAAACCACTTCAGGCAGATATCCGCACCCAGCTTCCTTTAAATCAGCTGTCCCTTACATTGGCTGAAGGGAATCGTGCCGCCGCTTCGGATGTCAGGACGGAGGGGGAACATAAACCGGCTGCCATGACCGTATCGCAAGACCTTTCGAAAAGAGTGGTTAAAGTATTGGAAAGAGTGACGGACGGGAGGCAGGCTCCATCCCCGCAATCGACTACGCTGGCAGTGAGAAATGCCGTTGTTGCCCAACAGCAGCTTGGTCTCTATGAGACGGGGAACCGATCAGGGGAACAAAAGGCCCTAGGTATGGCAATTCGCTCAAAAGAAGCCCTTGATCCATGGACGGCTCCTTCTGCTTCTATACCTCTTCTTCAAAAAGAGGCTGCGGCTCGCATAGACGGTAATGCGGATAAAGCTGCTTTCCAAGTGCTCCGAATGTCTGAACAGCCGGCTTTTCCTTTGGCTGAAACTAAGACTTCCGGACAAGAAATGAAGCAGTGGGTGAAGGATTTAGAACAGTTTGTCCAAAAGAGCAGGATGCTTACGGACCTTCATGGCAATAAAGAGCTGCGCATCCAGATGAAACCTGGAAACCTTGGTGACTTGACGGTGAAAGTGGCTCAAATCAACGGCGAGATGGTCGTGAAGCTTATGGTAGGCAGCCAATCTGCAAAAGAGGTGATTGAAGGAAACCTCCACCACCTGCGCCACGTGTTCTCTCCACATCAAGTCGTTGTCGAAAGGACGGACACCCCTGCCGGCGGCCTTGCTTATCAAGAAAGCAAAGAACAGGAGGAATCCGGCAGCAAGCGAAATGGACAGGGTTCGTCCCCGGACCGCGAGCGCGATGATACGGAAGAGGATGGTCCAACGTTTGAAGAATTGTTAAGAATGAATGAGAAAGTGTAGGTGATTCCATGACAGCCATTGACCCGTCCATCTATTTGAAAAATCAGCAGAAGCAGACGTCTGGCAGTAACATTCTCGGTAAGGATGATTTCCTCAAAATCTTGATGACGCAGATACAGAACCAAAATCCGCTTGACCCGATGGAGGATAAAGAGTTTATCGCGCAGATGACCCAGTTTTCCAGTTTGGAACAAATGACGAACATGTCGCAGTCTCTGCAGAGCTTCCTTGACGGACAACAGTCTCCCCCTCTCATTCAGTACAGTCATTTGATCGGTAAGGAAGTATCTTACGCGGTCACAAATCCGGAAACGGGAAGCGAGGAAGTCAAAGCAGGGCAGGTGATATCGGTCAAACAGAAGGATGGAGATATCCTTCTTGAAATAGAAGACGGAGCCGCGGTTCCTGTCGGCAGCCTCACACAAATCAAAGACGTGAAGGTGGAGGAATGATATGGATCCGCGTATACAAGCTCTTCACCGACCGCTTACTATCCCTAAAAATGCTCCTGTTAAGAACGATTTTCCTTCTTTCAGGGATGTATTGGAGGAAGCGAAAGAGGTCAAGGTCAGTAAACATGCAAAGCGCAGGCTGGAGGAGCGGAATATTGACATCAGCGAAAACATGTGGGGAGAAATAGCCGGTAAAATGTCCGAAGCGAAACGTAAAGGCATTACCGATTCTCTCATCGTTACGGATGATGCGACATTAATCGTAAGCACGAAAAATAATACGGTAGTGACGGCACTTGATCGTGAAGAGTCCGCCTCGCAGATTTTTACAAATATCAACGGAACGATCTTTATAAGCAAATAAGGCCGGACCCGCAATCAGGGAAGCCTTTAACGCCGCGGAATGAACGAAGCGGCGTCATACAATTTAAAATCGAAAGGAATGGTTGGTATGTTACGTTCACTTTATGCAGGGGTTTCCGGAATGAAAGGGTTTCAAACGAAGTTGGATACGATCGGTAACAATATTGCAAACGTCAATACGACGGGATTCAAGAAAGGGAGGGTTTCCTTCCAGGATATGATGAGCCAGTCCGTTAAACCAGCAGAAGGGCCGAATCCTGATACGGGTCGTGGTGGTTTGAACCCTTCTCAAGTGGGCCTGGGATCAAAAATTGGCTCCATCGATACGATTCATACACAGGGGAACAATCAAACGACAAACCGCGCTCTTGATGTAGCTTTGGAAGGAGACGGGATGTTCGTTTTAGCGGAGGGTGGCGTCACTTACGATGCAAACGATAATCCAACTAACTTTACTTTTGGTAATTCATCCCTGAGCTTTACGAGAGCAGGTAATTTTTACCTTGATAATAGTGGGGCTATCGTAAATAACAGTGGTAAATATGTAGTTGGAGAGGGAGGCATTATTACCATTCCTGAAAACGCTCAAAGTTTCAGTATTCTATCTGACGGTACCGTGTCGTATGTAGATGAAAATCAAGAAGTACAAGAGGCAGGTAGAATTGCTCTGGCCAGTTTCTCCAACCCTGGCGGATTAGAGAAAATAGGCGGGAATGAATACCGTATGACAGATAATGCCGGGTTCATTAGTTCTAATAATAACGATTTTGTTTTAAATGACTTAAATGATCTCTCGGTTGCCGGTCAAAACGGAACGGGACAGATGGTTTCCGGTTCTCTTGAAATGTCGAACGTCGACCTCGCCGATGAATTTACGGAAATGATCACAGCCCAGCGCGGGTTCCAGGCGAATACAAAGATTATCACGACATCGGATGAAATCCTCCAAGAGCTCGTCAACTTGAAACGATAAGCCGAAGGGAGGGGGAGGGCATAACCGCCCTCCTGTGAATCTATGATACCTTTAACGAAATTGAACGGGGACCCGTTTACGATTAATGCTCTGTATATTGAGCAGATTCAGTCCCATCCGGATACGACGATCACGACCGTTTCCGGCCGGACGATTCTTGTGAGAGAGTCCGAAGAGCAGGTCGCTCGGTTAGTAAAGAAATATTACCAGGGAATTGGTTTGCTGCGCGTCGTACAAAAGGGTGGTGAAGAGGAACGATGAAACTATTTAAAATCATGGTAATTTCATTCAGCAGCCTTTTAGTACTTGGAGTGATCGCCTTTGTTCTGGTGCTTAATATGGGTGATACAAAGAAAGCCAGTGGAGAACGCTCCATTGATGACATCGTAGATTCTTCCTATACAACAGAAGAGATCACTACAGACTTGGAGAGCGGAGACTATGTCCGCATCAGTTTTCGTATTGTCGCCGACAGCAAAGATACGGTGAAAGAGTTGGAGAAACGGGACTTTCAAGTACAGAATATTCTTTTGAAAGAGCTTGCTGTAATGGATGCGGAGTCCTTCCAGTCCGGTCTTTCGGATCTTGAAGCCACGCTTAAACTTAAGCTGAATGAATTTATGGATGAAGGCTCTGTCACAGATGTTTATACAGTCACCAAAGTGCTGCAGTAAATGCAATAGGAAAGGGGGGTGAGGTATTGGCTGAAGAAGTTCTTTCGCAGAACGAGATCGATTCCTTACTTTCTGCCCTCTCTACAGGAGAAATGGATGCAGAGAAATTAAAACAGGAAGAACAGGAGAAGAAGGTAAGAGTCTATGATTTTAAGCGGGCTCTCCGTTTTTCGAAGGATCAGATCAGAAGTTTATCGAGGATCCATGAAAACTTTTCCAGACTATTAACGACGTACTTCTCCGCGCAGCTGCGTACGTATGTCGATATTGAGGTCGCATCCGTAGATCAGCTTCCCTATGAGGAGTTTATCCGCTCGATTCCGACGATGACGATTTTGAACGTTTTCCATGTTCCTCCTTTAGAAGGAAGGATACTTATGGAGGCAAATCCGAACGTCGCTTATGCCATGATGGACAGAGTGCTCGGTGGAAAGGGAAGCAGCGTGAACAAAGTGGACAATTTGACGGAAATTGAGACGACGATCATGTCCCACCTCTTTGAACATGCGCTGGAAAATTATCAGGAGGCATGGGGATCCATTGTTGATATGGAACCGGAACTGGAGGATTTTGAAGTCAACCCTCAGTTCCTTCAACTCGTATCACCGAATGAAACTGTCGTGGTCGTTTCGTTGGAAACGACTGTAGGTTCTACGAGCGGAATGATTAACATCTGCATTCCTCATGTCGTATTAGAACCGATTATTCCGAAGCTGTCGGTACATTACTGGATGCAGAAGGAACAGCCGAAGGAACGCGATCCGGTTGAACAGGAAGCACTCACTCAAACCATTCGCGGTACCGAGCTTGATATTCGAGCGGTATTAGGAGAGGCATCGATGTCGATCGAACAGTTTTTAGATCTGAAAGCAGAAGACGTCATCCGCCTGGATCAGCCGATAGGAAAGCCGCTTATGCTGCGGGTCGATGAAGAGGATAAGTTTTACATACAGCCGGGGAAATTAAACAATAAACTGGCCGTGCAAATTTTAGAAGAGTGTCAAGGAGGTGCCGGACATTATGACGGATGACATGTTATCACAGGACGAAATTGATGCACTATTGAACGGAGGCGGAGGAGATGACTCTTCTGCCGAACTCGATAAGGATAAGAAAGATACACCAGAAGCGGAACGTCTCTCTGTTTTGGAGGAGGATGCTTTAGGGGAAATCGGTAACATCTCTTTTGGCAGCTCCGCTACTGCCCTGTCTTCGCTCCTCAATCAGAAGGTGGAGATTACAACTCCGACGATATCCGTCGTAGACAGGGCTCACTTACCGGAAGAATTCCCGAAACCGCATGTCGCCGTAGGGGTGACGTACACGGATGGTTTCAGCGGCGAAAATGTGCTCGTGATCCGAACCGAAGACGCAGCGATTATCGCGGACCTCATGCTGGGGGGAGATGGAACGTCTCCCGATGCTCAGCTCAGTGATATTGCACTTAGTGCGGTACAGGAAGCGATGAATCAAATGATGGGCTCTGCCGCGACCAGTATGTCGACGATTTTTAATAAAAAGGTGGATATTTCTCCGCCTGCTATCGACGTTCTGGACTTGGGGGTGGATAAGGGTACCGAACGGATTCCAAACGAAGAAGTGCTTGTTAAAGTTTCCTTCCAGCTTAAAATTGGAACGTTGATTGATTCCAGTATTATGCAGCTGATCCCCGTCCGTTTTGGGAAAGAGATGGTGGAAGAACTGCTGAACCCGGAAGCGAAAGAAGAACCTGAACAAGTTACGGAATCTCCGCGCGTGGAAGAATCAGCGCAAAAAGATCCGGCCCCCCCGTCTGTGAAAGAAACTGCCGAGCAGGCAGCTCCGGAGCCTCAGTATGTAGGCGCGCCTTCAGGGTACGGCATGGAGAAGGCAGACATTCAGCATGCAAGTTTCCAGGAGTTTGACCAAAGCAGTGCCATGACGCCTGCGGCTCAAAACAATCTGGATATGTTGATGGATATACCGCTTAAGGTAACCGTAGAACTAGGGCGGACGAAGCGCACCGTGAAAGAGATACTGGATTTATCGGCAGGCTCCGTCGTTGAACTGGATAAGCTGGCTGGTGAACCTGTCGACATTCACGTCAATGACAAACTGATGGCAAAAGGCGAGGTTGTCGTCATCGATGAGAACTTTGGTGTGCGTGTCACCGATATTGTAAGCCCGAAAGAACGATTGACTAAACTACGTTAATGGATAAATAGGAGGAATAGATATGGGAGAACGAATACTAATTGTTGATGACGCGGCTTTTATGCGCATGATGGTAAAAGATATTTTGACGAAGAACGGATATGAAATCGCCGGGGAAGCGGAAGACGGCCAAAAAGCGGTCGACTTATATAAAGAAGAAAAGCCGGATCTTGTAACGATGGATATTACTATGCCTGAGATGGATGGAATCACAGCTTTAAAGGAAATTAAAAGTCATGATCCTCAGGCAAAGATCATTATGTGTTCCGCGATGGGGCAGCAGGCAATGGTTGTGGATGCCATCCAGGCCGGTGCCAAAGATTTTATAGTAAAACCGTTCCAGGCGGATCGTGTCATCGAAGCGATTCAAAAAGCGTTAAGTTGAAGAAGGAATGCACATGCGCATTGCAGCCAGAGTCATCGTCATCCTAGTCATGTTCGGGAGCCTCTTGGGTAGCCATCCTTGGACGGCCCTCGCTCAGCCATCCGTCGTCGAATGCATGGATAATCCGGATCTTTCCGGATGTCCGGATGACGACGGAGGGGAGAATCAAACTGTTAACGGTTCGGAAACAGAGGCGCCGTCGGGAGGGTCGCTGGTGTGGAACGTCATCAAGCTTATCCTAGCCTTGGCCTTCGTTGTCGCTCTCATCTATGCATTACTGAAGTTTTTTAATAAAAAGAACAGGCTCTTCCAACAGAATCGCACGATGGAGAATCTCGGAGGATTGAACCTCGGCCCGAACAAGTCCGTTCAGGCAGTTAGAATCGGCGGGCGCGTCTTCATTCTAGGCGTAGGTGATTCCGTGCAGGCAATTACGGAAATTACAGATGAAGAAACGATAGACGCATTGAAGAAACAAGATATGTCATCCGGCTTCACGGAGGTCATTAAAAAGAACCTCCATCAAGGAAGGTCGGAAAATAAATCAAGTGATTTCAAGCAGTTATTTGAAACCCAGTTAAAGGAAATGAAAGAGAAAAGGAAACGGCTGCTGGACAGGAAAGAAGGGGGCGGCGGGGATGAATGAATTTGTAGACATTTTTTCAAGCTCTGACCCCGGCAGTGTCGCTACTTCTGTAAAACTTCTGCTCTTGCTGACCGTTTTGTCGCTTGCGCCGGGAATCTTGATCCTGATGACCAGTTTTACAAGAATTCTGATCGTATTGTCCTTTGTTCGGACATCCCTTGCCACCCAACAGATGCCGCCGAACCAGGTTCTTGTCGGTATTGCATTATTTCTAACGTTTTTCATTATGGCTCCTACTTTCCAGGAAGTGAATGAACAGGCGTTGACGCCGTTGTTTAATGAGGAAATTACGCTTGATGAGGCTTATGAAGAGGCCAGCGTGCCGATGAAGGAATTTATGGGAAAACATACGAGGCAGAAGGACCTTGCGCTATTCATGAACTATTCCGGCATGGAGGCACCGGAGACGATTCAGGATGTCCCATTAACGACGCTCGTTCCTGCCTTTGCCATCAGTGAATTAAAAACAGCCTTTCAAATGGGCTTTATGATATTCGTACCTTTCCTAGTCATCGACATGGCCGTGGCGAGCGTGCTTATGTCGATGGGTATGATGATGCTGCCGCCGGTTATGATTTCCCTTCCATTTAAAATCTTGCTGTTCGTCCTTGTAGACGGATGGTATCTGATAACGAAATCATTACTAGAAGGGTTTTAGGACAGGAGGTACAGGATGGATACTAATATGGTTATCTCATTTGCAAAAGAAGGCATTTATACGGTACTGCTCATTTCCGGACCGGTACTCATACTGGCTCTTGCTATTGGATTGGTAGTAAGCATCTTCCAAGCGACGACCCAGATCCAGGAACAGACGCTTGCCTTCATACCGAAAATTGTTGCTGTATTAATCGGATTAATTGTTTTCGGTCCCTGGATGTTGACGAACATGGTGGAGTTCACAGCAAATATATTCAACAACCTTAATGTGCTGGTCGGTTAACGGATGCTTGAATCTATTGCTCTTGTGAACGTACCGGCGTTTCTACTGATATTGGTTCGGATCACGGCTTTTTTTGCCACCCTGCCGCTGTTTTCCTACCGTACGGTACCAACACAGCACAAGCTTGGCTTCAGTGTTTTCCTTGCAGCCATTCTTTATTTTACGATACCGCTTCCGGCCGTCTCTCTTGATGCAGAATACATACTCCTTCTATTGAAGGAAGCAGCGGTGGGGATTGCTGTCGGATTAATCGCCTATATCGTGTTGGCGGCTATACAAATCGCCGGTGGATTCATCGACTTCCAAATGGGTTTCGCTATTGCCAATGTCATCGATCCGCAGACAGGAGCCCAAAGCCCTCTTGTCGGTCAGTATATGTATATCGTTACGCTCATCCTCATTCTGGCTGTCGATGGTCACCATTTAATGATCGACGGAGTGTTCTACAGCTATGAGTGGATCGGGCTTGACCAGCTTTTGCCTTTAAGGGAAGACGGATGGATCGAATATGTCCTCAACGCTTTTAATCATATGTTCATCACGGCATTTCTGCTTGCTGTGCCGATCGTCGGGTGTCTGTTTTTCGTAGATATTGCGCTCGGCATTATTGCAAGGACGGTCCCTCAGCTAAACGTTTTCGTGGTCGGGCTTCCGCTGAAGATCTTTGCAGGTCTTGCCGTGCTGGTCATAGCCATGCCGTTTTATATTTTCTTAATCCGTAAATTATTTGAAACGATGCTTGATACCATGCGCGGCTTGATGGTACTGTTCGGAGGCTGATCGATGGTTTATTTGCAATTGGATCTTCAATATTTTGCTGCTGATGAAAAAACAGAAAAAGCAACGCCGAAGAAACGTCAGGACACGAGGAAAAAAGGCCAGGTCCCGAAGAGTCAGGATGTCAATACGGGTTTTCTGCTGCTTTTGGTCTTCGGTGTTCTGTATTTAACTGGAGGATTCATGAAGGAGACGATGACCGGCATGTATGAACATGCTTTCACCGATTATCTCTATATGGATCTGACCGAAGAAAGGACGGCTTCTGTCTTCCTGGAAATGACGACAGAGGCAGCGAAGGTGGTCGCTCCGGTTATGGGAATTGCCATCCTTGCAGGGTTAGCATCCAATCTTCTGCAGGTAGGGGTGATGTTTACGAGTGAGCCGTTGAAGATGGACTTGAAACGCCTCGATCCGATTAAAGGTGCAAAACGGATTTTTTCAGCCAGAGCACTTGTGGAACTGCTGAAATCACTATTGAAAATCAGCGTCATCGGCATCATTTCGTTCTCTGTCATTTGGTATTACAAAGATGAAATGATGCTGATGTCTCAAAAGAATGTGGACGCGGCGCTGGCATTCTTCGGAACTACCACTGTCATCATGGGTCTTGTTTCCGCCCTGGCGCTGCTCCTATTGTCTGTTCTTGATTATACCTATCAGCGGTATGATCACGAAAAGAACATCCGGATGTCGAAGAAAGACGTCAAGGATGAGCAAAAGAACATCGAGGGAGATCCGCAGATCAAAGCGAAAATCAAGGAGAAACAGCGTCAGATGGCTGCAAGCAGGATGATGAGTGAAGTGCCAAAGGCGGATGTCATTATTACCAACCCGACGCACTATGCCATCGCCATTAAATATGACGAAGCACAGTCCTCCGCACCAATCGTCATAGCCAAAGGGGTGGATGTCCTTGCTATGAAGATCAAGGAAGTGGCAAAAGCGAACGGGGTACCTGCCGTGGAGAACCGTCCGCTGGCACGCTCTCTCTATCAGCATGCAGAACTCGATCAACCCATTGATGAACAATTTTACAAGGCCGTTGCGGAAGTGTTGGCTTACGTTTATCAATTGGAGAAAAAAATGTAACAGAAAGGAGTGCCCCACATGTCAGCAAGAGATTTATCTGTACTCATCGGTGTGATTTTAATTATTATCATGCTCGTCATACCACTTCCGGGGTGGCTTCTCAGTTTCTTCATTCTTATCAATATCACGTTAGCTCTCATCGTCATCCTTGTATCTATGAACATGGAAGAGGCATTACAGTTCGCCGTGTTCCCCACTTTGTTACTCTTACTAACATTGTTCCGCTTGGGGTTGAACGTTTCCACTACCCGTTCCATTTTGTCAGAGGCGGATGCAGGCGGTGTCGTGGCGACCTCGGGACGTTTGTAATTGGTGGAAACCCGCTTGTCGGATTCGTCGTCTTCATCATCCTGATTATCATCCAGTTCCTTGTCATCACAAAAGGGGCAGAACGGGTGTCCGAAGTGGCTGCCCGGTTCACATTGGATGCCATGCCGGGAAAACAAATGAGCATTGATGCTGATTTAAATGCCGGTATGATCAACGAACATCAGGCGAAAGACCGCCGTGAAAAGATTGAACAGGAAGCGGATTTTTACGGAGCGATGGACGGTGCGAGTAAATTTGTCAAAGGAGACGCTATTGCCGGAATCATTATCGTTCTGATTAATATCATCTTTGGACTGATCATCGGGATGGTCCAGATGGGCATGTCATTTAATGAAGCGATTGATACGTATATGCGTCTGACGGTGGGAGACGGGCTTGTCAGTCAGATTCCTGCTTTGCTTATCTCCACAGCTACCGGGATTGTAGTTACGAGGGTTGCGTCTAAAGGCAATTTGAGCACGGATGTAACGAGCCAGCTGCTTCGCTATCCGAAGCTGCTCTATATTGCGGCCATCACTATATTTCTGCTCGGCCTCACCCCGATTAACTTCTTTCTTACGACCTTGATTTCTTCCGTTCTCGCCTTCGGGGCTTTTTGGCTGTCGAGAGAAGACAAAGCTCCTTTAATTGAAGAACCGGAAGAATTGGATGAGGCAGACGGCAATCAAATGAAGTCGCCTGAAAATGTCGTCCAGTTAATCAGTATGGATCCGATAGAATTCGAATTTGGATATGCGCTTATTCCCATTGCGGATACAAGCCAGGGGGGAGACCTGCTCGACCGGATTGTTATGATCCGCCGGCAGCTGGCGATCGAACTTGGTATTGTGATCCCGGTGGTTCGGATCAGGGATAATATTCAGCTGGGCCCGAATGAATACCGGCTGAAGATTAAAGGGAATCAAGTAGCCGAAGGGGAACTGCTGCTCGATCACTTTCTTGCTATGAGTCCGGAAGGGGATGACGGAATAGAAGGCATTGATACAAACGAGCCGGCATTCGGTCTTCCTGCTAAATGGATAACGGAAGAACAAAAGGATGAGGCGGAGTTGTCTGGGTACACGGTCGTCGACCCTCCTTCCGTCGTCTCCACTCATATTACAGAGGTCATTAAACAACAGGCCCATAACCTTCTCGGTCGTCAGGAAACGCAGCAGCTCATCGATCACCTGAAAGATTCCTATCCAATCCTTGTCAATGAAGTGACTCCTGAACCTTTGAGCGTCGGGGATATACAGAAGGTCTTATCCAAGCTGCTCCGTGAAAACGTCTCTGTCAAGAATCTGCCGATTATTTTTGAAACCCTTGCTGATTTCGGCAAAATGACGAGTGATACGGATCTCCTGGCCGAGTATGCAAGACAGGCGCTCTCCGCTCAGATTACCGGCCAGTACCGGTCGGCGGATAACCAGGTAAAGGTGATCACCGTTTCCGGTAAAGTGGAGAAAATGATAGCAGATAGCATCCAACAAACGGAGCATGGCAGCTATCTTGCCCTTGATCCAGACAGCCAGCAAGCAATCATTCAATCCATAGCAGAACAGGTGGAGCAGATGTCCTTACAGGAAGAAACGGCCATTATTCTTTGTTCTCCTGCTGTTCGGATGTATGTGAAGCAGCTTTTGGATCGCTTCCTTCCACAAGTAGTCGTCCTCTCTTATAACGAGCTGGAACCAAGTGCCGAGGTACAAAGCATAGGGGTGGTGAATGTGGCATGAAAATAAGAAAAATCCAGGCGCCAACGATGCCAGAAGCGATGAAGAAGGTGCGAAAGGAGCTTGGAGCGGATGCCGTCATTTTGAATTCTAAAAACATAAAGACTGGCGGATTCCTCGGTTTTTTCAAGCGTGAGCAGACGGAGGTTATTGCGGCAATCGATCCGGAAGACCAAAAAAACAGGGCAGTGAACTAGAGGTAAACATGCCGCCATCCAAGGATGAAGAGGCAATCGTGAAAGAAATCCGGCAGATGAAAGAACTGCTGTTAAAGAAGGATTCACACTATCCACCTCTCTATCAACACGCCTATGAATATTTAATTTCTAAAGAAGTGGAGACAGATCTTGCCGGCTACTTCGTTGATGCACTGCTGGAAAAATACGAGCAGACAGAAGATACGGAGGTGTTAAAGCAACGACTGACAAATGAAATATACGACCATTTGAAGGGGTTGAGTTTCGGAAAGTCGACGTTTTCTAAACCTTTTGTACATCTGGTCGGTCCCACGGGAGTCGGGAAGACGACCACCCTTGCAAAACTGGCAGCCGACGCTATACTTCACCGGCAGCAGAAGGTTGGATTCATTACGACGGACACCTACCGAATCGCTGCTGTAGACCAGCTTAAGACGTATGCCACCATTCTCAATGTTCCTCTGGAAGTAGCCTATAATGCGGATGATTTCAAGGCAGCAAGAGAAAAGTTCGCAGATTATGATCTTGTCTTCGTAGATACCGCAGGGCGGAATTTCCGTGATGCTGCTTATGTAGAGGAATTGAAAGATTTAATTGATTTCGACAACGATTCGGAGAATTTTCTCGTGTTGAGTCTTACGAGCAAGCTAGTTGACATGAAGGCGGTTTACAAAGAATTCAAAGATCTTCCTGTCGATCAGTTGATATTTACGAAGATGGATGAAACAGTCCATATCGGAAGTGCTGTCAATATGGCTTCATCCACAGGAAAGGGAATTGCGTACTTCACCAATGGTCAGGATGTGCCTGATGATAGAAAAGAAGCATCGCCTATGTACCTTGCCAGGTTGCTGATGGAGGGATTCGCTCATGAATGACCAGGCACAGCAGCTCCGTCAGAGGATGGAAAACGATACCGTTCCTACGGCGAGGACGATTGCAGTCATAAGTGGAAAAGGCGGAGTAGGAAAAACCAACATATCTGTTAACTTCGCATTGACACTTCAGAAAAAAGGAAGACGGGTGCTGCTGATCGATCTGGATATCGGAATGGGAAACGTTGATATTTTATTAGGAGTGACTCCGGCTTATTCTTTTCCTGACTTATTCCGCAGGGGATTATCCGTCAGAGACATCATAGAGGAAGGTCCTGCCGGGCTTGGCTATATTTCCGGTGGATCAGGGTTGTCGGACATTTTTCATATGGATGAGGGGGACTTTGGTTTCTTTCAAGATCAGTTCCGGCAGCTATTGGAAGTCTATGAGTATATTATTCTTGATATGGGGGCGGGAGCTACTGAAGAAAGCCTTGCTTTCATACGCTCGGCCGATGAAGCGGTGCTGGTTACGACGCCTGAGCCGACGGCAATGACGGATGGATATGCCATGATCAAGCATGTAGTCCAAAGGGCGCCGGATCTGCCAATTTCCGTTTTAGTAAACAGGGTTCTGGATGCCCGTGAAGGGCGTGAAACCATGGACAAGCTCAAAACAGTAGCTATGCGCTTTCTTAAAAAGGAGTTGAACGAAACAGGCCTCCTTCCTGATGACAGCGCCGTTCTTAGAGCGGTAAGGCGACAAAGGCCCTTTGTGCTTGATTCTCAAGGGAGCAAGGCAGGAACGATGATGAAGCATATCGTCGGAAATTATTTAAACGAAAAGCAGCCGGAGCGGACCGGTAAATTTCTTTATAAGCTGAAGAATCTGATGTTTGCAAGGGGGAAGCGATGAACAAGATTCGGGTTCTTATCATAGACGATTCGGCTTTCATGCGCCGGATCTTAACGGATATTTTGGAAAGGGATGCCAGAATAGAAGTGGTGGCTGCTGCAAGAAACGGTCGGGATGGGCTTGAGAAAATGGAGGCCCTTGAACCGGACGTGATTACATTGGATGTAGAAATGCCGGTGATGGACGGCTTGACCACCCTTGAAATCATTATGCAGAAGCGTCCGACGCCTGTCGTTATGGTGTCAAGTCTAACCAAGGAAGGCGCAGACAGCACCATTAAAGCCCTGAGCTTAGGTGCGGTGGATGTCATTCAAAAGCCGTCCGGATCCATTTCCCTTGATATGGAAACGGTCCAGTACCAGGTGATAAGGAAAGTAATAGCTGCGGGAGGAGCCAATGTTACTGCTCTTCCCACTTCCACTAAGCAGGAAAAGCAAAGGACCCACCCACGGTTAAGGGCGGAAAACAGAAGGAACTTGATTGCCATCGGAACATCGACCGGCGGCCCCAGAGCCCTGCAAGAGGTTCTTACCTCGTTGCCACGGGAGCTTCCTGTTCCCGTCTTAATCGTCCAACATATGCCGAAAGGATTTACGAAATCTCTCTCTGAGCGTCTCAACAGACTGGCAGAGATAACGATCAAAGAAGCGGAAGACGGCGAACGCTTGGAACAGGGGACGGCGTATATCGCTCCTGGAGATTTTCATATGACCGTCCGTGAACGGGGCGGTGAATGGTACACGGTGCTCGACCAGACGCCTGCTCTGTCCGGGCATCGCCCTTCGGTCAACCGGCTGTTTTCTTCCTTGTCAGACTTGGCGGGTGTTACTCCATCCGTAGTCGTCATGACGGGGATGGGAGCAGACGGTTCGGAAGGGTTGCATAAATTGAAACAGAAAATCCGGCATACCTACAGCATCACACAGTCCGAAGGGACGTGTGTCGTATACGGGATGCCTAAAGCAGCAGTGAAGTCGGGGTTGTCGGATGAAGTAGCCGATTTAGAGGATATCAGTAAGGCTTTAATCCTGTCACTCCAAAACGGAAGGGAGTAAACGCAATGGAAATGAATCAGTATTTAGAAGTATTTCTCGATGAAAGCAGAGAGCATTTGCAAGCGATTAATGACCACCTGCTCGTACTAGAAAAGAATCCCGAGGATTTAAGCATTGTTAATGAAATTTTCCGTTCCGCTCATACGTTGAAAGGAATGTCTGCCACGATGGGGTATCAGGATCTCTCTGATCTGACACATAAAATGGAAAACGTCCTGGACGCCGTTCGCAACGGAAACATTATCGTTGATGGTCCGGTCCTTGATGTCGTCTTCGATTCCGTTGATGATTTAGAAGCGATGGTCGTGGATATAGCAAATGGAGGAAATGGAGAGAGGGATGTGCAGAAAGTCGTTCGCATGCTTCAATCCATAGAGGAAGGCACTGCGGCTGGTCAGTTGGATGAAGCGGCTGCGACAACAGCCGATCCCCTGCCCGAGCAGGGTCTTCCAAAGGTTGATGAATATACCTCCGCCGTCCTTCGCCAAGCGGAGGAGCAGGGACATATTAATTATGAGGTTCGGGTTCGTTTAAGGGAGGACTGCCTGCTCAAGTCGGTCCGCGTGTTCATGATATTTGAAGTTCTCGAACAAATGGGGGAAGTGCTGCAAACGAATCCACCTGCAGAAGATTTGGAGAATGAAGCCTTCGAAGAACAGTTCACCGTCTTGCTGACGACAACAGAACCGGCGGAGGAAGTAAAGGAGAAAGTTCTTCAGGTTTCGGAAGTGGAGCAAGTGGACGTTTCTCCTTATGAGCTTCCTGAACAAAAGGCGCAGGAGATAAAAGAAGTACGAAAAGAAGAGACGAAGGAAGAGTTAGAATCAGAGAAGAAGCAGATTGGAAATAAAACGATACGAATCAATATCGACCGACTGGATGCATTAATGAATTTGTTTGAAGAACTTGTCATCGATCGTGGGCGGCTGGAACAAATTTCTAATGAAATGAAGCATGACGAGCTTCAGGAAACGGTAGAGCGGATGGTCCGGATCTCCGGTGATCTGCAGAGCATCATTTTAAATATGCGTATGGTGCCTGTTGAACAGGTGTTTAATCGCTTTCCAAGAATGGTTCGTCAACTTTCAAGGGATCTCTATAAAGAGATCCATCTCTCCATACTTGGAGCAGAAACGGAGCTGGATCGAACCGTCATTGACGAAATCGGTGATCCGCTTGTCCACCTTATTCGTAATGCGCTTGATCATGGGATTGAAAGTCCGGAAATCCGCACAGCGCAAGGGAAGCCCCCGGCAGGAAGTTTGGAGCTCAAGGCTTACCACAGCGGAAACCATGTGTTCATCGAAATTACGGATGACGGTGCCGGAATAAATAGGGATAAGGTAATTGAAAAAGCTGTTGGTAACCGGATAATCACACGGGAACAAGCGGAAACCATGACGGATTCGGAAGTGTTCGAGTTGATCATGGCAAGCGGCTTCTCCACTGCTGATACTATTTCTGATGTATCCGGCAGAGGAGTCGGCCTTGATGTCGTAAAGAATACGATTGAATCTCTGGGGGGAGCCATCACGATTGAGAGTGTCTCCGGAGAAGGGAGCAGATTCTCTATTCAGCTTCCTCTGACACTTTCCATTATTTCCGTCATGCTTGTGGAAGTCCAGGAAGAGAAGTACGCAATTCCGCTTTCTTCTATAATAGAAACCGCGATTGTCAAGAAGGAAGACATCCTCCATGCCCACAATAAGAAGGTCATCGACTTCCGCGGGCGGGTCGTTCCACTTGTTTTCTTAAAAGACATCCTTCATGTACCGGAATCGCTGGAAGAAAAGGAGCATTATTCCGTTGTTATCGTTCGAAAAGGAGAAAAAATGGCAGCTCTCGTTGTCAATACGTTCATTGGACAGCAGGAAGTCGTGCTGAAATCACTCGGAGAGTACCTCTCCGGTGTATTCGCCATCTCGGGGGCTACAATACTTGGGGATGGACAGGTAGCGCTCATTCTGGACAGCAATGCACTAATTAAATAGGAGGGATAGAAATGACGGAACAAAGCCGATCCATTAAGAAAGTCATCGTCTTTCAAATCAATAATGAAGAATATACGGTCCCGGTTGATCAAGTAGGTTCTATAGAAAGAATGATGCCGATCACCCGTGTTCCGGGGACAAGTGCATTTGTTAAAGGTGTCTTAAATCTGAGAGGAGTAGTCACTCCTGTCATTGACCTTAGAGAACGATTCGGCCTGCCGTTCAAAGAAGCTGATGAGAGAACGAGGATTATCACGGTAACGGTGGGAGAGCTGAATGTCGGGTTGATTGTGGATGCAGCGAATGATGTGCTTGACCTGGACGAAACGGATGTCGAACCACCGCCTGAGATTGTCGGTACCGTAGAGGCGGAATATATACAGGGTGTTGCTAAACAGGAACACAGGCTTCTCATTTTGTTGAATTTGGAGAAAATCCTCTCAGAAGAAGAAGCGAAGAGCTTACAAAAGGCTGGAAATTAATGGAGGATAGCTTCAGCTATACTAAGGCACACATAGACGTGTGGAGGGAGATAGGGACGATCGGCGCCGGACATGCTGCGACGGCCCTTTCCCGTCTTCTGGGCAGAGGCTTTGACATGCATGTTCCCGATGTCCATGCTGCTGGTTTCGATGAGGTGCTGAAACTTGCTGGAGGGAGCGAAGAAGAAGTGGTAGGAGTCTGCCTGCAAATCCACGGCGACGCCTCTGGATATATGTTCTTTCTTTTCTCTCCTAAACAAGCCGCCATGTTCGCAGACCACTTGACTTTTGCGGCCGGGCAGTCATATAGAAACGATCCGACGCTGGCTGTATCTGCCGTCAAAGAACTTGGGAACATTTTGTCCGGCTCGTATTTAGCAGCATTGAACCAAATGACAGCACTCACGATGTACCCGTCCATTCCTTCTTTATCCAAGGATATGGCAGGTGCCGTCCTCAGTGAAGGGCTGGTTCGAATTGCCGTTGACAGGGACACTGCTCTGGTTATAGAGACGGTTCTGGTGGACCGCGAGAAAGCGGAATCGATGAAAGGGCACATTTTCTTCTTTCCGGATCCTGTATCCTATGACCGTATTTTTAAGTCGTTGGGAATTCAAGCGGATGGGTGAGATAGGGATGCTCATACGTGTAGGGATAGGGGAGATGGCTGGTGTGAAAGCTCCGGACACGATTCGTACGTCGGGACTTGGTTCTTGTGTCGGAATCGTCCTTTACGAAGAGAGGTCAAAGTTCGCGGCCATGGGTCATATCATGCTGCCGGATTCGACGGTTTCAAGGAATGCGCGGAACCGGGCCAAGTATGCAGATACAGCTGTAGAAGATCTCTGCCGACTAATAAAAGAGCAGCGTGTTCCCCTACATAAGGTTAAAGCGAAAATTGCCGGTGGGTCACAAATGTTTCAGTTCGGGGAGGCAAATGACACGATGCGGATTGGGCCGAGGAACGTCAAAGCGGTACGTCAGTGTCTCGCAAAGGTTCATATTCCGATTGTCGCAGCAGACGTTGGGGGATCAAAAGGAAGAACAATTGAATTCGATCCTTCCACCAATGCCCTTAAGATACGAACGGTCGGGGCGGGGGAACGGATTATATAATGGGACAACGATCCAATAAACAAGCGGGGAGGATGAAAATGGCCAGCTGTTTATCTCCTCAGGAACAACAGTGGTGGGAACTTTGGACGAAGAAGCAGGACGTAGATGCTGTCAACCACTTAGTCGAGCGATATGATTATCTTGTAAATTACCACGTACAAAGGATATCTGCCCACCTTCCAAAAAGCGTGAGCAAAGATGATGTCCGCAGCCTGGGCATGTTCGGTCTCTACGATGCGTTGAAGAAGTTCGATCCGACAAGAGATTTGAAATTCGATACCTATGCATCTTTCAGAATCAGGGGCTCCATTATGGACGGTCTCAGAAAAGAGGACTGGCTCCCAAGATCTGTCCGGGACAAAGCTAAGAAGGTGGAACAGACGACAGAAAGGCTGGAGCAGAAACTGCAGCGTCCTCCTACCTCATGGGAGGTGGCTGCAGAGCTTGAGGTCACGCAGGCAGAAGTGGAAGAGATCGTGAAAGACTCTCTTTATGCGAACGTCCTGTCTATGGAAGAAAAACCGAAAGACGGCAGGGAAGATCATAAAGAAGGAATCGGCTACTCCATCCCTGATGAACAGACCCGGACACCACAGGACTCCATTGTACGAAAAGAAAACTTCCAGGAGCTTGCAAAAGAAATACGGCAGTTGAATGAAAAGGAGCAGCTGGTAATCAGTTTGTTTTACCATGAAGAACTGACGTTGACGGAAATTGGTCATGTGTTGGAGCTGACCACGTCCAGAATCTCGCAAATTCATGCGAAAGCAATATATAAACTGCGTCATTCCCTACGGGAGATGATAGAAGCATGACGGAATATCAACAGAATTGACAGGTGATTAGATGACAGGATTTCTATTATCCATAAGCTTCCTGATCGACGGGGTGCTGCTTTATGCTATTTTCATACTGATGAAGCGAGTCAAACAGGCAGGGGAACTGGAAGAGCAGAAGCAAGAGACCGCTTCTGAAATAGACGACCTGTTTACTTCCTATTTAGCAGAGCTGAAAGATGAGAATGAGCGTTTGATGGCATGGGTGGCAAATACTCCGGAACAAAAGCCGGTTACATACACCGATGAGCACCAAGCGAAAGCATCTATTCGGGAGAGTGCTCCGGTTTATACTCCCCCCGTCCCTGTAGAAGGAACAGAAGTTATTTATGAGCGTTCCCTGCAGTCGCAGGTGATCGACATGATGCAGAGCGGCCTTACCATTGAAGAAACAGCCCGGAAATTAGATAGAGGAAAGACAGAAGTGGAGCTGTTGTACAAATGGAGCCAAAAAACTAGCGAAAAAACTTGAACGTCCTCCGCTCTTGTGGTATATTTACTGACGGTGTCAATACACACGCCTTTGGATCCTCCGGTGAGGTTGCTCTTCACAAGAAGAGTTCACTAGAGGAAATGATAGAGGCGGAGGATACTAAAAAAACCTAACAGGAGGAACTAACATGTCAGTAATTTCTATGAAACAGCTGCTAGAAGCTGGTGTTCACTTCGGACACCAAACCCGTCGCTGGAACCCGAAAATGAAGAAATACATCTTCACGGAGCGTAACGGGATTTACATCATCGACCTTCAGAAAACTGTGAAGAAGGTAGACGAGGCATTCAACTACGTGAAAGAGGTCGCTGCTGACGGCGGTAACATTCTTTTCGTAGGTACGAAAAAACAAGCGCAGGACACTGTCCGCGACGAAGCTACTCGTTGTGGCATGTACTACATCAACCAACGTTGGTTGGGTGGAACGCTTACTAACTTCGAAACAATCCGCAAACGTATCTATCGTTTGAAAGATATTGAGCGTATGGAAGAAGACGGTACGTTCGACGTACTTCCTAAAAAAGAAGTTGTCGACATGCTTAAAGAGAAAGATCGTCTTGTTAAATTCCTAGGCGGAATTAAAGAAATGAAGAGCCTTCCGGATGCAATGTTTGTCATTGACCCTCGTAAAGAGCGCATCGCAATCGCTGAAGCTCATAAATTGAATATCCCGGTTGTAGGTATCGTTGATACTAACTGTGACCCAGACGAAATCGATTATGTCATCCCAGCAAACGATGACGCAATCCGTGCCGTTAAATTGTTGACTTCCAAGATGGCAGACGCTGTTCTTGAAGCGAAACAAGGGGAAGAAACAGAAACAACGGAAGAAACAGAAGCTGCAGTAGAAGCTGCTCAAGAGTAAAAAAGGGTCAAAAAGGTGATAAGGGGACGTACCTTTATCACCTTTTTTAAAGAGACTTTCTTTAATATTCCGCCTCTCATCCTTGACCAGGACAGAGAAGCGGCTTCGATTTGTATATTAACAAGGAGGCTTTAACAATGGCTGTAAATGCAAAAATGGTAAAAGAACTTCGTGAAAAAACTGGCGCAGGTATGATGGACTGTAAAAAAGCGCTGACAGAAACTGATGGTGACATGGACAAAGCGATCGAGTGGCTTCGTGAGAAAGGTATCTCCAAAGCTGCTAAGAAAGCAGATCGTATCGCTGCAGAAGGTTCTGCTGCAATTGAAATCCAAGGGAACACGGCTGTTCTTTTCGAAGTGAACTGTGAAACAGACTTCGTAACAAAGAACGACCAGTTCAAAGAGCTTTTGAAAGAACTTGGTCAACACCTGGTTAACCAAAAGCCGGCTACTGTAGAAGAAGCGCTTGAACAGAAACTTCACGGTGATGGAGAAGTTCTTAGCAGCTACATTACAGACCGCGTAGCGAAAATCGGTGAAAAGCTTTCCCTTCGCCGTTTCGTAATCAAAGAAAAAACAGATAACGATGCGTTTGGTGCTTACCTTCACATGGGTGGGAACATCGGTGTCCTTACCGTCCTTGAAGGTTCTACAGACGAAGCGGCAGCTAAAGACGTTGCGATGCACGTAGCGGCTGTAAGTCCTCGTTATGTATCCCGTGATGAAATCCCTGCCGAAGAAGCAGACAAAGAGCGCGAAGTTCTTAAGACTCAGGCGCTTAACGAAGGCAAACCTGCCAACATCGTTGAGAAAATGGTAGAAGGACGCATCAACAAGTTCTTCGAAGAGATCTGCCTGCTCGACCAAAGCTTTGTTAAAGATCCTGACCAGAAAGTGAAACAGTTCGTCGCTTCTACAGGCGGACAAATCACTGGTTTCGATCGTTTCGAAGTAGGAGAAGGTATGGAGAAACGTGAAGAAAACTTTGCTGATGAGGTAATGAGCCAAGTTAAAAAATAAGGATAGTGAAGAGTAGGGGACACTGTCGGTGTTCCCTATTTTCAAACATGCTACATAGTGGCAGATGTGCAAGCAAACAGGAATAGCAAAATTCACGGGAGGTTACTATGACTACAGCTCGTTATCGTCGTATCGTATTAAAATTAAGTGGAGAAGCTTTGAGTGGTAAGGCAGGATTCGGATTGGAGCCGAGCATCATCAAGTCTGTCTCTAGACAAGTGAAAGAAGTAGCGGAACTGGGAGTAGAAGTTGCTGTCGTCGTCGGAGGCGGAAACATCTGGCGCGGAAAAGTCGGTGCAGAAATGGGCATGGATCGTGCGAATGCCGACTATATGGGAATGCTCGCAACGGTTATGAACTCTCTTGCACTGCAGGACAGCCTGGAAAACCTCGGTATTCCGACCCGTGTTCAGACATCTATTGAAATGAGACAGGTAGCCGAGCCATATATTCGCAGAAAAGCGATCCGCCACCTGGAGAAAAAGCGTGTCGTCATTTTCGCTGCGGGTACAGGTAATCCGTATTTCTCTACGGATACGACAGCGGCCTTGAGAGCTGCTGAGATTGAAGCCGACGTCATTCTTATGGCGAAGAATAATGTTGACGGTGTTTACACAGATGATCCAAAACTGAATGAAGATGCTGTCAAGTACGACCAGCTCTCTTACATGGACGTCCTTAACGAAGGGCTAGGAGTCATGGATTCCACTGCATCTTCCCTATGTATGGACAACGATATCGATTTATTGGTATTCTCTATTACAGAAGACGGTAATATCAAAAAGGCCGTAATGGGCGAAAATATTGGAACGATCGTGAGGGGGAAATAATCATGTCTGAAGCCGTGATTAATGAGACAAAACAACAAATGGAGCAGGCGGTACAAGCTTTTTCTCGCCAGTTGGCGACAGTTCGTGCCGGACGCGCCAATCCATCTATCCTTGACAATGTGTATGTGGACTACTACGGAGCTGCGACGCCGTTGAACCAGCTTGCACAAGTATCCGCACCAGAGCCTCGTCTACTTGTCATTACACCATATGATAAGACTGCGATTGCTGAAATTGAGAAAGCAATCCAGAAAGCGGATCTTGGGTTGTCTCCATCCAGTGACGGAAATGTTGTCAGAATTAACATTCCTGCACTGACAGAAGAGCGTCGTAAGGACCTTGCCAAAGTAGTAGGCAAGTACTCGGAAGAATCGAAAGTACAAATTCGTAATATCCGCCGTGATTCCAACGACAAACTGAAGAAACTTGAAAAAGACGGCGAACTCACAGAAGATGATCTTCGATCTTATCAGGAAGATGTCCAAAAGGTAACGGATCAGCACATCGTCAAAATCGATGAGTTGGCCAAAACGAAAGAAGAAGAGATCATGGAAGTTTGATCTTCTTCCTGAACTCATATGCCTTGAGGTGTATAAGCCGCGCTGTAGATGTTTGGCAGCGCGGCTTTCATTTTGTTTCCATCATATAGAACGACATATCGTCGAAATATAGTATATAATAGAAAGATGGAAGAAACGGACTGGAGGATTCAACATGCCAATCAAGTTTCCATTTGCCAAAAGAAAAAAACAACCGAAATCCCAGCCGCTCGGGCTCGATTACGATCATATTCCGGAGCACGTGGCAATCATCATGGATGGAAACGGCCGTTGGGCGAAGAACCGTGGAATGCCGCGAATTGCCGGGCATAAGGAAGGTATGGGAGTAGTGAAACGGATCGTGCGTTATGCGTCCGATATCGGCGTGAAGGTTCTCACTCTGTATGCATTTTCAACTGAAAATTGGAAACGCCCGAAAAAAGAGGTCGATTTCCTGATGAAGCTTCCTGTTGATTTCTTAAATACATATTTGCCTGAACTGATCGAGAGAAATGTCCGGGTCCAGACCATCGGAGATTTTGATGTCCTGCCACCTCATACGAGAAAGGCAGTCAAAGAAGCGATGGAAAAAACAAAGAACAACGACGGACTTATTCTTAACTTTGCACTCAACTACGGCAGCCGCTTTGAAATGGTGCAGGCAGTCAGGCAGATTTCTTCCAAAGTCCAGTCAGGTGAACTGTCCCGGAAGATATTAATGAAGAGGTTTTCAGTAAGGAGCTTTATACTTCCGACTTGATTGAACCGGACCTCCTGATCCGTACAAGCGGGGAACAGAGGCTTAGTAATTTTCTGCTTTGGCAGCTCGCCTATGCAGAATTTTGGTTTACTGAAGTATATTGGCCTGATTTCAATGAGAGCCATTTTGAGAAAGCTCTCTATGATTTTCAAAATCGTAAACGTCGTTACGGCGGAGTATAAGGTGTGATTAATCTTTATGAAGCAAAGAACCATTACAGCAGTAGTTGCCGCATTGATCTTTATTCCGATCATCATGCTCGGAGGATGGCCGTTCCAGGCGTTCGTGTACATCATTGCGAGTATCGCTTTGCTGGAACTCATACGTATGAAAAAAATCGCTAGATATTCAGTCGCTGCAGGACTTGGTCTCCTGCTTATGTGGGCGCTTATGTTTCCTTATGAAGTGTTTGACGGTATTGTGGCGGATGAGGATTTAATTACGAAGTCCGAAATAACTCTTCTGGCCGTTTTAGTGTTGTTGAGCTACACGGTACTCGTCAAGAACCGCTTCACTTTCGATGATGCCGGATTTCTCCTGCTGTCCGCCATTTACATCGGAATGGGATTTAATTATTTGATCGAAACACAACAGGCGGGACTTGAATATGTGTTTTTCTCCTTGTTTGTTGTTTGGGCGACGGATACAGGTGCTTATCTGTTCGGCCGTTCATTTGGAAAGCACAAGCTCTGGCCGCAGATCAGTCCGAAGAAGACAATTGAAGGATCGATCGGGGGAATCGTACTTGCCTGCATCGTAGCCGTCCTGTTTCAGTGGGTCTATCCACTTGATCATTCTTTGATCGTCATCCTGCTTGTCACGATATTGGTTTCTATTGCAGGACAGATCGGTGATCTGGTCGAATCTGCATTTAAAAGACATTATGCCGTTAAAGATTCCGGGAAAATCCTCCCTGGACATGGAGGCGTGCTTGATCGATTCGACAGTTTAATCTTTATTCTGCCGATCCTCCATTTAATTAATTTCATTACGGTCTAAAGGGGGAGTATGAGAGATGAAACAAATAGCACTGCTCGGGGCGACAGGGTCCATTGGTATTCAAACCCTCGATGTCATCCGACTGCATCCCGACGAGTTCCGTCTGTACGCAATGGCGTTCGGAAGGAATATTGAAAAAGCTTTGCCGCTCATCAAGGAATTCCAGCCTGAAATGATAGTCGTTCAGGATGAAGAGACCAAAGACAAGCTGGAGAAAGAAATAGAAGGTATTTCTGTCCTTTCTGGATCCAAGGGTTTAATTGAAGCCGGTGTAGCCGATGCTGTGGATGTAGTAGTCAATGCCGTCATGGGAAGTGTTGGACTTCCGGCGACGTTGAAAGCCATTCAGGCTCAGAAAGTAATTGCGATTGCCAACAAAGAGACTTTGGTAACAGCCGGTCATTTAGTAATGGCAGAAGCAGAGAAGTACGGCGTTGAACTTCTCCCGGTAGACAGTGAGCACTCTGCCATATACCAGTCCCTGAACGGGGAGAATCCAAAAGATATAAATAAACTGATCATCACCGCTTCCGGTGGGAGCTTCCGGGACCGGACACGTGAAGAATTAAAAGGGGTAACAGTGGAAGACGCCCTCAAGCATCCGAATTGGAGTATGGGAGCTAAAATCACTATTGATTCTGCATCCATGATGAATAAGGGGCTTGAAGTGATCGAAGCACACTGGCTTTTCGGTGTACCTTATGAACAGATTCATGTTATTCTTCATAGAGAAAGCGTCATCCATTCCATGGTGGAATACTCCGATCGAAGCGTGATTGCCCAGCTCGGAACACCGGATATGAAAGTGCCGATCCAGTATGCATTAACATATCCGGAACGGAAAGAGCTTCCGATTACGAAGCCGTTAAACCTTGAAGAGATAGCTGCGCTTCATTTTGAAAAAATGGACTTTGAACGTTTTCCTTGTTTGAAAATGGCGTATGAAGCAGGAGCTTCGGGTGGTTCGATGCCGACGGTGCTTAACGCAGCAAATGAAGAAGCGGTGCAGCTTTTCCTGGAAGGCAAAATATCCTTCCTCGATATTGAGAAATACATTGCACAAGCATTGGAAAACCACACAAGGATTCATAACCCGGACTTGTCTACCATAATTTCTATAGATGAGGAAACGAGAAAGAGCGTCCGTTCTTTTCTTGTATAACGGTTTTAATGGGAAAGGTGTTCGCCTTTCCTGGCTGCTGCAGATTGGAGCCGTAAAGCGGACGAGTCTGCTCGATAACAATGCCATAAAAGAAGGAAGGTGCTTCATTTGACTACCGTGATTGCATTTATACTCATGTTCGGGCTTTTGGTTTTCGTTCATGAGTGGGGGCATCTTATTTTCGCTAAGCGTGCAGGGATGCTCGCCCGTGAATTTGCGATCGGTTTCGGACCCAAGATCTTCGCCTTCACTCGAAACGAAACACTATACACCATTCGGCTGCTGCCGGTCGGTGGGTACGTTCGGGTAGCAGGGGAGGATCCCGAAATTGTTGAATTGAAAGCCGGTCACCATATCGGTCTTGAATTCAACCAGGAAGGAAAAGTGAATCGGATCATCGTTAACAACAAGTCGAAGCATCCACATGCGAGAGTCATCGAAGTGGAAAAAGCAGATCTCGATCATAACCTTCTGATTGAAGGGTATGAAATCGATGAGGACGAGAAACTTTTCTTTGAAGTCGATCCGAAGGCGATGTTCGTCATGGATGAGAAGGAAACGCAGATTGCTCCATACGATCGTCAATTCGCATCCAAAACAGTGCCGCAGAGAGCGATGCAGCTATTCGCCGGTCCTTTAATGAACTTTGTACTAGCCATTATTTTGTTCCTGATCCTTGGATTTGCTCAGGGTGTGCCGTCTGATGAAGCGAAGCTTGGTACCATACAGGACAATTCGCCTGCAGACCAGGCGGGGTTAATGGCTGGTGATCGAGTGACTGCTGTCGACGGACAGTCTGTCGACACGTGGGAAGAATTCACGACGATCATCCGCGAACATCCGGATGAACAAGTTGCACTTACGCTTCAGAGAAATGACCAAACGCAGGAAGTGAATGTTACTCCTGCTGCGGTAGAGGCGCAGGATATTACCATCGGTCAAGTCGGCGTTTCAAGGGCATTTGAGGATTCTTTCGCTAAGAAGCTGACGTTCGGATTCACGCAGACCTACGAGTGGTCCACGCTTATCTTTACGAATCTCGGAAAGCTTGTAACAGGCCAGTTCTCGCTTGATATGCTCTCCGGACCTGTCGGCATTTATGATGCCACCGACCAGGTCGTCCAGACAGGTTTCACGAATTTCGTCATGTGGACGGCGATCCTTAGTATCAATCTGGGGATTGTCAATCTGCTGCCGCTTCCGGCACTGGATGGCGGACGTTTGTTGTTCGTTGGATTAGAAGGAATCCGAGGAAAGCCGATCGATCCTCAAAAAGAGGGTATGGTCCATTTCATCGGTTTCGCACTATTGTTCCTGCTGATGCTTGTCGTCACCTGGAACGACATTCAACGTTTATTTTTATAGAAAATATGGCTGGAAGCCTTCAGGTACAGGTTGATTCCTAGGCTTCTAGCTTCTTTTATTAATCAAGAACTGAGGTGTCACTATGAGACAAAGTCAAATGTTAATTCCAACGTTGAAAGAAAACCCGGCTGATGCGGATATTAAGAGCCACCAGCTGCTCGTCCGGGCAGGTTACATACGCCAGATTGCATCTGGAATTTACAGTTTCCTACCAATCGGCAAACGTGTATTGAACAAAGTAGAAGCTATCGTACGTGAAGAAATGGAGAAAATCGGTGCTCACGAAATGGCGATGCCCGCTCTTGAGCCGTCTGAATTGTGGAAAGAAAGTGGTCGTTGGACAACCTTCGGGTCTGAGCTGATGCGAATGCATGACCGAAACGGCCGTGAATTTGCGCTGGGTGCCACACACGAGGAAGTAATCACAAGCCTTGTCCGTGATGAGGTGAAAAGTTACAAGCAGCTGCCGCTGACCGTCTTCCAAATTCAAAACAAATTCCGTGATGAAGCACGTCCTCGATTCGGACTGCTTCGCGGCCGTGAATTCTTGATGAAGGATGCTTACTCGTTTAATGAATCGTACGAAAGCCTTGATGAAACGTATGACAAAATGTTTCAGGCTTACTCTAATATTTTCAGCCGTTTAGGCTTGAACTTCCGAGCGGTCATTGCTGACTCTGGAGCAATGGGAGGGAAGGACACCCATGAATTCATGGTGCTGTCGGAAGTAGGGGAAGACGTGATCGCTTATTCCGATACGTCCCGTTATGCAGCGAACATCGAAATGGCACCGGTCGTGACTAAATACGAGAAGTCCAAGGAAGCCTCCAAAGAAATGGAGAAAGTCGAAACACCAGGTAAGAAAACGATGAAGGAAGTCGCGGACTTCCTTGGTCATGATCTCGATAAGGGTATGAAAGCGATCCTTTTCCAAGTGGACGAAGCGTTTGTGATGGTTATTACACGCGGCGATCACGAAGTCAACGATGTAAAGTTGAAAAATCTGTATGACGCCGGTGTCGTAGAACTAGCATCGAAAGAAGATACAAAGCGGCTCCTTGGAACGGGTTTCGGTTCTCTTGGACCGGTTAATGTGCCGGAAGACGTGGATGTTGTAGCAGACTTTGCCGTGGAAGCACTTGTTAATGCTTCTTGTGGGGCAAATGAGGAAGGGTATCATTACACAAACGCAACGCCCGGTGTAGATTTCCAAGTGAAGCAGTATGCAGATCTTCGCTTCATTCAAGAAGGGGATCCTTCCCCGGACGGTGAGGGTTCCATTAAGTTCGCGCGGGGAATCGAGGTTGGTCACGTGTTCAAGCTGGGCGAATTCTACTCGGAACGCATGAACGCGACATTCTTAAATGATCAGGGGAAAGCGAAAACAATGATCATGGGATCATACGGAATCGGTGTCTCCCGGACAGTAGCTGCCATTGTGGAACAATATCATGATGAGCGCGGCATCACTTGGCCGGCCAATATCGCTCCTTACAAAGTTCATCTTTTATCCATGAATCCGAAGAAGCAGGAGCAGAAGGATTTGGCAGAAGAAATTTACGGGATGCTGCTTGAAGCGGGCATCGAGGTCCTATATGATGATCGTAAAGAACGTGCCGGAGTCAAGTTCGCAGACAGTGACCTGTTCGGCGTCCCGCTCAGGATAACGGTAGGAAAGCGTGCTCCTGAAGCAGTGGTTGAACTGAAAGAGCGTGCAACCGGAGAACAGAAGGACTTGGAAACAAATGAAATCATCGACTATGTGAAAAACTGGTATCAGGCATAAGAATCGAATGGAGAACACATACCCTTGCTGCGAGAAACTTTAGCAAGGGTATTTCCATGATGACCTGTGTTCTGTGGAAGAGGAGGAACCCTTATGAGCGTATCCAATCAGGAGAAAATGCACTATCTGCTGGAACAGATCCAATTTCCTCATGATTTGATTGAGCCTCATTTCAAAGACAGCCGTCTCGAAAAAGTGGTCGTTTATCGGGAAAGGAAGGTATGGCACTTTCATTTTCAACTGCCTAAACCGCTGCCGCCGTCTGTCTATGAATTGTTTACGTCCAAACTTACGAGCGCGTTCCGCGCCATTGCAGAGGTTTCCTGGACGATGGAAACGACAGAAAAAGAATTGACACCATCAGACGTTTTGGAATATTGGCAGGCGTTCATCCGTACTCTGAAGAATTTGACGCCTGGTTACAAAGACTTACTTATGGAACAACAGCCTGAGGTTAACGGAAATAAGATTATGTTAACTTGCAGAAATCTTGCAGAAAGCCACGCGGTCCAAAAGAATCTCGAAGAACCGCTGAAGCAGTTCTGTTCCGTCACAGGGCTTCCGCCATATATGCTGTCGACACGTGTGAAAGAGGAGAAGGAACAAATCAAGAAGTTCCAGGAAGAGCGGCAGAAAGAAGACAAAATTCTTGTGCAGCAAGCGGTTAAAGAACAGGAAGAACGCGCAAAAGAGAAGGATGATACAAAACCGAAAGGGCCGCTTGAAATCGGGTATAAGATTCAGGATGATATTGTGATGATGTCGGACATTCTGGAAGAAGAGAGAAAGCTTGCTGTACAGGGGTACGTGTTTGATGTAGAAGTAAAGGAACTTCGCTCAGGTCGACACCTGCTTCTATTGAAAGTTACGGACTACAGTGATTCCTTCTCCATTAAGATGTTCTCCCGCGGCGATGATCATGCAGAAATGTTCAAGCATGTGGAAAAAGGCATGTGGGTAAAGGCCCGGGGAAGTATCCAGACCGATAATTTCACGAATGAATTGACGATGATGGCTAATGACATCAATGAAGTGAAACCAAATCTCCGCAGAGACGAAGCACCAGAAGGGGAGAAACGGATTGAATTGCATGCGCACACGACGATGAGTGCGATGGACGCTCCTGTTGCTCCGTCCCGTCTCGTCAAACAGGCGGCAGATTGGGGGCATGATGCGGTAGCCATTACGGATCACGCCGTCGTCCAAGCCTACCCGGATGCCTACGCAGCCGGCCAGAAGAACGGCATAAAAATCCTTTACGGTGTGGAGGCGAATCTCGTTGATGACGGGGTGCCCATTGCTTATGAAGCCCAGGACAGGGAGCTCGAAGACGATGTCTATGTCGTTTTTGACGTAGAGACTACCGGACTGTCTGCCGTATATGATCAGATTATTGAGCTTGCAGGAGTGAAAGTGAAGGGCGGAGAGATCATCGATCGCTTTGAGTCCTTTGCAAACCCTCATCACCCGCTGTCTCAAACGACAATCGATTTAACTGGTATTACGGACGATATGGTAAGGGATGCGCCGGAGATCGGGGACGTCCTGAAGGATTTCCATGAGTGGATGGCAGACGATATTCTCGTCGCCCACAACGCAAGTTTCGATATGGGATTCCTAAATGCAGGGTTCAAGCGTATTGATTATGGAAAAGCAAAGAACCCGGTTATCGATACGCTTGAACTTGCCCGTTTTCTTGTTCCAGAACTTAAGAACCACCGTTTAAATACGTTGTGTAAGAAATTTGATATTGAACTTACTCAGCACCACCGTGCGATTTATGATGCCGAAGCGACCGGTTATCTTTTGTGGAAATTGTTAAAACGTGCGTTTGAAAGAGGAATTACCAACCATAAGAACTTAAACGATTATATGGGGGAAGGGAAAGCTTATCAACGTTCCCGGCCTTTTCATTGTACGCTTCTAGCTCAAAACAGTACTGGTCTTAAGAATATTTACAGGCTCGTATCAGAAGCACATGTTAACTATTTTTACCGTGTACCGCGCATCCCCCGTTCTCTATTGTCTAAATATAGAGAGGGGATTTTGATCGGCTCCGGCTGTGATAAAGGGGAGGTGTTTGAAACGATCATGCAGAAGTCGGAGGAAGAGGCAGAGAAGGTTGCCGAATTCTACGACTACATTGAAATCCAGCCTCCAGGAAACTACAATCACCTGATTGAGAAAGATCTCGTTCAGACAGAAGCGCAGGTGCTGGATATTCTTAAGCGTCTCGTCGCTATGGGAGAAAGACTTGGAAAAACGGTCGTCGCTACAGGGAATACCCACTACCTGGAGCCGCATGAAAAGCAGTACCGGCAGATTCTCGTCTCCTCCCAGAACGGAAATCCTTTGAACCGCCAAACTCTTCCTGAAGTCCATTTCAAGACAACCAACGAGATGATAGAAGAATTGTCGTTTCTAGGTAAGGATAAAGCGAAGGAACTGGTCGTCGACAACACCCATAAAGTATCCGGGATGATCGAAGATGTGAAACCCGTAAAAGATGACCTGTACACCCCGAATATCGAAGGGGCGGAGCAGGAAATCAGGGAGATGTCTTATAATAAAGCCCGCAGCATTTACGGCGAACAGATACCGGACCTGATTGTTAAGCGTCTGGAAAAAGAACTCGACAGTATTATCGGTAACGGTTTTGCGGTCATTTATTTGATTTCCCAGAAGCTTGTAACGAAATCGCTTGAGGACGGTTATCTAGTGGGATCTCGTGGTTCCGTCGGTTCTTCCTTTGTTGCTACGATGACCGATATTACAGAGGTGAACCCACTCCCGCCTCACTATGTTTGTCCATCCTGTCAATACAATGAATTCTTCACAGATGGTTCTGTGGGGAGTGGATTCGATCTTCCGGAGAAAGAGTGCCCGGAATGTGGTACATCCCTTAAAAAAGACGGTCAGGACATCCCGTTTGAAACGTTCCTTGGTTTCAAAGGGGACAAGGTTCCGGATATTGACTTGAACTTCTCTGGGGAATATCAGCCCCATGCCCACAACTACACGAAAGAGTTGTTTGGCGAGGATAGTGTGTACCGGGCGGGTACGATTGGTACGATTGCGGAGAAGACGGCCTATGGGTACGTGAAAGGCTATGCTGGAGACCATCAGCTTCAATATAAAAATGCAGAGATAGACAGGCTCGTCCAGGGTTGTACAGGTGTCAAAAGGACAAGCGGACAGCACCCCGGCGGGATCATCGTTGTTCCGGATGATATGGAAATTTATGATTTCTCTCCGATCCAGTATCCGGCGGATGATACGAAATCCGAGTGGAGAACGACCCACTTTGACTTCCACTCCATCCACGACAACTTGCTGAAGCTTGATATTCTCGGGCACGATGATCCGACGGTTATCCGCATGCTTCAGGACTTAAGTGGAATCAATCAGAAGGAAATACCTGTCGACGATCCGGAAGTGATGAAGATTTTCAGCGGACCGGAAGCACTTGGTGTAACAGCAGAACAGATCATGTGTAAGACAGGGACGCTGGGAGTACCGGAATTTGGTACACGCTTCGTCCGGCAGATGCTTGAAGATACGAAACCGAAGACGTTTGCCGAGCTAGTTATTATATCAGGTCTGTCCCACGGGACGGATGTATGGCTTGGAAATGCGGAACAGTTGATTAATGACGGTATTTGTACATTGCCGGAAGTTATCGGGTGCCGGGACGATATCATGGTTTATTTGATGCACAAGGGTCTCGATCCATCTCTTGCTTTTAAAATCATGGAGTTTGTCCGTAAAGGACGGGGGCTTCAGGATGAGTGGATCGAAGAGATGAAGAAACACGGGGTGCCGGACTGGTATATCGACTCCTGTAAAAAGATCAAATACATGTTCCCTAAAGCCCACGCAGCAGCTTATGTCCTGATGGCGGTCCGAATCGCTTACTTCAAGGTTCATTATCCCATTTACTTCTATGCTGCTTACTTTACAGTTAGAGCAAGCGACTTCGAATTGGAAACGATGATGAAAGGAGCGGACGCTATCCGCTCGAGAATCCAGGAGATACAAGGGAAGGGCCTTGACGCAACGCCGAAGGAGAAGAGCTTATTGACTGTTCTTGAGCTTTCCCTTGAGATGGCGGAACGTGGGTATGGGTTTAAGAATGTGGACCTTTACCAATCGAGCGCTACAGACTTTCTAGTAGAAGGAGATTATCTGATCCCGCCATTCAACGCTGTGGACGGACTTGGAACGAATGCCGCGATCAATATTGTAAATGCAAGGAAAGAAGGCGAATTCTTATCCAAACAGGATTTAAGGGAACGCAGCCGTATCTCTAAGACCGTTCTCGAATACTTGGATAACTTTGGCTGTTTGGAAGGGATGCCGGAAGAAAACCAGCTTTCTCTATTCTAATCTTCCTGCTTTGTGAGAGCCCGTGTCATTTTCTTCATGTGTTGCATAAATGAAGCATGTATGATATATTTCTAATGGTGAGAAGAGCGATACGAACGGCGGAAGAGTGGGGAAACCCACTCTTTCGTCATATTCCAGGCTCTTGCTTGTGGTTAAACTTCGATGCATCAGGGGCTTGGATGCCCACGAGACGAACCGCTATGATTTATGTCATAGCGGTTTCTCGTGACATTTTACGTATATGCCTGAACCTGCGTAATGCTTTTTAGTCAACTTAGATAAACGGCTATGAAATCTGCAAATCCATGCAATACTAATAGAAGCAAAGCATTGCAATTGAAGGAGGGAAGAACATGAGTAATCATGTCACATCCGTCACTGAACGTCTCGTTCAGCCTATATTGGATGAAATGAATTTGGAGCTTGTCGACGTGGAATACAAGAAAGAAGGACAGAACTGGTATCTGCGAGTCTTCATTGATAAAGAAGGCGGCATCGACATAGAAGAATGCGGACAAGTATCTGAACAGCTGAGTGAGAAATTGGACGAAGAAGATCCAATTGAAATTCCTTACTTTCTAGAAGTCGCATCACCAGGTGCAGAGCGACCGTTGAAAACGGAAGCCGACTTTAAGAAGTACGTCGGGGAATATGTCTATATGAAACTATACGAACCGATTGATGGAGAGAAAGAATTTGAAGGGACACTTACAGCCTTTGAGGATGGGGTCGCTTCCGTCGAAATCACCATCAAGACGAGAAAGAAACAGTTGGACGTACCATTTGCTAAAATTGCAAAAGCAAATCTGGCTGTCACGTTTAATTAAGGGGGAGAAAACCGTTGAGTAGTGAACTATTTGATGCCATGGATTATCTAGAGAAGGAAAAAGGCATCGACAAAAACCTGTTGCTTGAAGCTTTGGAAGCAGCTTTGATCTCTGCATATAAGAAAAATTTCAATTCTGCAACGAACGTACGTGTGGATATTAATGAGCAGGAAAGTGCCATGAAGGTGCTTGCTCGTAAAGAAATTGTGGAAGAGGTTATGGATCCACAACAGGAGATTTCCTTGGAAGAAGCAAAAGGCATCGATCCTAACTATGAGCTGGAAGATGTCATAGAGCTTGAAGTAACGCCCATGGATTTCGGTCGAATCGCAGCACAGGCTGCGAAGCAGGTGGTAACACAGCGCGTACGGGAAGCAGAACGAGGTATTATTTACGGAGAGTACGTCGATCGCGAAGAAGACGTCATGACAGGTATCATTCAGCGTAAAGACCCGCGTTTCGTTTATGTCAACTTAGGCAAGATCGAAGCCCGTCTCCCTGAGGGAGAGCAGATGCCTACCGAAACTTACGAAGTGCATGACCGCCTCAAGGTGTTCGTCACGAAAGTAGAGAACAGCAACAAGGGTCCTCATATTTATGTGTCAAGAACACACCCAGGACTGCTTAAGCGCCTGTTCGAAATGGAAGTGCCGGAGATCTATGATGGTACGGTCGAAGTTAAATCCGTAGCGCGTGAAGCAGGTGACCGCTCGAAGATCTCCGTTTATGCAGAAGATCAGGAAATCGATCCGGTCGGTTCTTGTGTCGGTCAGCGTGGACAGCGTGTACAGGCAATCGTCAATGAGCTGAAGGGTGAAAAGATCGACATCGTGCAGTGGTCCGAAGATCCTGTAGAATACGTATCCAACGCTCTCAGTCCATCTAAGGTTATCGAAGTCCTCGTAAATGAAGAGGATAAAGCAACGACCGTTATCGTTCCGGATTATCAACTTTCCCTGGCAATCGGTAAGCGCGGGCAGAACGCACGCCTGGCAGCCAAGTTGACAGGATGGAAAATTGATATTAAGAGTGAGAGTGAAGCGCTTGAACAGGGAATCCTGACTAAAGCTTCCTCTGAAGGTGAAGACGCATCTGACCTTGACGAAGATTTGTTTGAAGAATAAGGAGGGGTGGTACGATGACCCATTCCAAGAAACAACCCATGAGAAAGTGCGTCGTGACACAGGAAATGGTGCCGAAACAACAGTTGATCCGGATTGTCCGCAATAAAGAGGGAGAAATTTTTGTTGATGATACCGGTAAGAAGAACGGCCGAGGCGCCTATTTAACGAAAGATCTCGACGTCATAGCAAAGGCGGAAAAGGGCCAGGTGCTCAACCGCCATCTGAAAGCAGATGTCGATGCCGGCATTTATCAACAACTTAAAGATATAGTGCAGGCAGAACGAGCATGAACAAGCCATATTTGAACTTGCTCGGCATGGCCATGAGAGCCGGTAAATGTACGCTTGGCGAGGAATCCATCGTCCGTGATATCCAGAAAAGACGGGCGAAACTGGTTCTCATTGCAGAAGACATCGGCCCGCAAACGAAAAAGAAGCTCACAGACAAGTGCAGCTTTTATGAAATACCTTGTTATACCGTGGACGATCGCCAAACATTGTCCCAGGCCATCGGAAAGACAGGGAGAGTCGCGATCGCAGTTCTAGAGAAAGGATTCGCTGAGAAATTGCAATCGCTGCTCGATGAATCCATTCGGGGGTGAAAGATTTATGAGTAAAATTCGCGTATACGAATATGCAAAGAAAAATGAACTATCAAGCAAGCAGGTAATTGAGAAACTGCAGAATCTAAATATAGAAGTGAACAACCATATGTCCACATTAGAAGATGGAGCTGCAGAAAAGCTGGATAAGGCTTTCGGCAAAGGGCAGAAAGCTAACAGCTCTAAAGGAAACGCTCCGAAGAACAACAGCAAGAAGCCGAATAATAACAACAAAAACCAGCGTAACAAAGGTCAAAAGCCGGCGCCACAGCAGCAGAGGAAGCCTAAGAAACAGATGCCTGAGAAGATTACGTTCGCAGGCAGCCTGACTGTAGGGGAACTTGCTGATAAACTGAACAAAGATTCTTCTGAAATCATCAAAAAACTTATGTTCCTTGGCGTCATGGCTACGAAAAACCAGGAATTGGACGCGGATACAATTGAGCTTATCTGTACAGAATTTGATGTCGAAGTGGAAGAAGAAATCATCGTTGATGAAACAGATATCGAGAACATGACGTTTGACGATGCACCGGAAGACTTGAAAGAGCGCCCGGCGGTTGTAACGATCATGGGTCACGTTGACCACGGTAAAACGACGCTTCTGGATCAGATTCGTAATACGAAGGTAACCGAAGGCGAAGCCGGAGGAATCACGCAGCACATCGGTGCTTACCAAATTGAAGAAAACGATAAGAAAATTACGTTCCTTGATACCCCTGGTCACGCTGCGTTTACAAGTATGCGTTCCCGCGGTGCACAGGTAACAGACATTGCGATTCTCGTCGTTGCAGCTGATGATGGAGTTATGCCTCAAACAAAAGAAGCAATCAGCCATGCGAAAGCGGCGGAAGTACCAATCATCGTAGCTGTGAACAAGATGGACAAAGAAGGTGCTAATCCTGAGCGCGTGATGCAGGAATTGATGGAATATGAACTCATCGCCGAAGATTTCGGTGGAGAGACGATCTTTGTGAAGATGTCTGCCGTTAAAGGTGAAGGAATCGATGATCTCCTGGAAATGATCGTACTTGTTTCCGAGATGGAAGAATTAAAAGCAAACCCTGAACGTCCGGCATATGGTACTGTAATTGAAGCGGAACTTGACAAAGGCCGTGGGCCGGTTGCGACCCTTCTTGTACAGAACGGTACCCTTAACGTAAGTGACTCTATCGTTGTAGGTAATACGTGGGGACGTGTACGTGCCATGGTCAACGATATCGGACGCCGCGTTAAAGTTGCTGGTCCATCGACACCTGTTGAAATTACCGGTTTGAACAACGTACCGCAGGCCGGCGACCGCTTCCTGGTCTTTGACGATGAGAAGAAAGCCCGCTCCGTAGGGGAAGCTCGTGCACAAAGACAGCTGGAGGAAAATCGTTCCGCTACAGCTAAAGTCAGCCTTGATGATTTGTTTGAACAGATCAAGCAGGGAGATGTCAAAGAAATCAATTTGATCGTCAAAGGGGACGTGCAAGGTTCTGTCGAAGCACTTGCAGGTTCCTTGGAGAAGATCGAAGTGGAAGGCGTCAAAGTTAAGATCATTCACACAGGTGTAGGTGCGATTACAGAGTCCGATGTGACACTTGCATCCGCATCCAATGCCATCATTATTGGTTTCAATGTCCGTCCAGACGGGAATGCTAGAAAAGCAGCGGAGTCCGAGGATGTAGAAATCCGTCTGCACAATATCATTTACAAAGTGATGGAAGAAATTGAATCAGCGATGAAAGGTATGCTTGATCCGGAGTACGAAGAAAAAATTATCGGTCAGGTGGAAGTTCGTGAAATCTTCAAAGTGTCTAAAATCGGTACAATCGCCGGTTCTTATGTCACAGATGGTAAGATTACACGCCATTCCGGTATCCGCGTCATCCGTGACGGTGTCGTCATTTATGAAGGTGAAATCGATGCATTGAAACGTTTTAAAGATGATGCAAAAGAAGTAGCCCAAGGATATGAGTGTGGAATTACGGTCAAGAATTTCAACGACATTAAAGTCGGAGACATTATTGAACCATACGAAATGCAGGAAATTGAGCGCGCATGATTATAAGCGCAGAAGTGGATGCTTTTATCTATGATGCGCAGTCCTTGAAAGAGAAGCGTGCCGTATTGAAGAGGATTCAGACGAGGCTTCATAATGAGTTTAACATCGCTGTCAGTGAACTGGAGTTCCAGGATCTCTGGCAGCGGACCCGCCTCGGTCTTGTTACGATTGCGAGCAGTAAGAAGGTCGCAGAACAGACGATGCAGCAGGCTCTCTCTTTCATTGATTCATTCCCAGAGATCGAACGTACAGAGACGAATCTGGAATGGCTTTGATGTTTGTGTAGAAGAGGTGAATAAAGATGAACGATTTACGAGCAAGCCGCGTCGGTGAGCAGATGAAAAAAGAGATGAGTGACATCATCTCTAAGAAAATCAAAGATCCGCGCGTAGGCTTTGTAACCGTCACCGAAGTCAAAGTGACGGGTGATTTGCAACAGGCAAAAGTATATATTTCCGTATTGGGAGACGAAAAACAACGGCATGATACCCTTGTTGGCTTAGCGAAAGCGAAAGGCTTCATCCGTTCTGAAATTGGTCAGAGAATTCGACTCCGTAAAACGCCGGAGATCATGTTTGAATTCGATGAAGCGATTGAACGCGGGAATCGTATTGAAACACTCCTCCGTGATTTGGATGATACGGAAAGCTGATAATGGAATCCGTGCTTGTTTAAGCACGGATTTTATCTGTTCTTTTTAATTTCAGGATGGAGGTGGAAGCTATGGATGGAATCTTACCATTATGGAAACCTAAAGGGTTTACATCTCATGACTGCGTCAGTAAAGCGCGTGGTATGTTGAGAATGAAGAAAATCGGCCACACAGGTACGCTTGATCCGGATGTCGAAGGTGTCCTGCCATTGTGCGTTGGAAAGGCGACGAAAATTGTTCCGTTTCTGACGGACACCGACAAAGTATACGAAGCCGTAGTGACCTTGGGGTATTCGACAGATACAGAGGATGCCGGAGGGAATCAGGTGGAAACGCTCAGCGTGGACAAACCGGTGGATAAAACACAAATTAAAGAGACACTTCGGTCTTTCGAAGGAAGAATTACTCAGACTCCTCCGATGTACTCGGCGGTTAAAGTAAACGGCAGGCGGCTCTACGAATACGCAAGAGAAGGAAAAGTTATCGAACGGCCGACGCGTCATGTGACCATTAAGGAAATTGCGCTTACGTCGGTAGATGAATCTGTTCAGAACGGTACTTTCTCGTTCTCCTTCCGCGCTGTATGCTCAAAAGGTACATACATCCGGACTCTCTGCGTGGATATAGGGAAAGCACTCGGATTTCCTGCTCATATGTCTTCTCTGGTACGTACGAAGACAGGAGGCATTGAGAAAGGGGACTGCTACACCTTCGATCAGCTGCAAGAGGCAGCAGATGAAGGAAGAATCAGTGAATTTCTGCTTCCGCTTCAACGGGGCCTTACCCATCTTCCTGTTCTTGAAGTGACAGAAGCAGAGCAGGCAATGATAGCGAACGGAAGAGTACTGGAGGAGCCGGACAATTTCTCAGAAGACGTTTTTGTAGTCTCCCGTTTGGATACGGCGCTGGCCATTTATCAGAAACATCCGGAGAAACCTGGAAAGATCAAGCCTGTCCGGGTATTCTGAAAGAATAGGAAGCAACAATTACAGTAAAGCGCAGGTGAGTTAATGGAAACGTTTCATTTATCGCAGTCATCGCCTGTAGATCCTTTGGAGATCGAGCCGAATGTAACGGCCGTCGGTTTTTTTGACGGTATTCATAAGGGTCATCAGAAGGTTATAAAAGCCGCGGGTAGGAAGGCAGACGAGCTTGGTTTGAAGCGAGCGGTCATGACATTTGATCCTCATCCGTCGGTCGTATTGAAAAACAGCGGAAAAAAGGCAAGGTATATCACACCCCTTGGAGAGAAGAAAGCAATCCTTAAAGAAATGGGCATCGACTACCTATTCGTCGTCCGCTTCGACAAGGGGCTCGCTTCTTTGTCTCCACAAGATTTTGTTGAGCACTATTTTGTAGGCCTGCATGTAAAACACGTCGTAGCCGGGTTTGATTTTACTTATGGATATAAAGGCGCGGGATCTATGCGTACACTTCCTGACGATGCCAGGGGCCGGTTGACTCATACAGTTATTGAGAAAGTGGAGAAGGATCAAGAGAAAGTCAGCTCCACGCGGATTCGGAAGCTGTTGGATACAGGGGAGGTCAGTGAAGTAGAACGGCTGCTCGGAAGACCCTTCTATATCACAGGGAAAGTTGCCTCCGGTGAAAAACGGAGCAGAACCAGTGGTTATCCGACCGCAGACATACAGGTGGATGAGAGCTTTTACCTTCCGAAACCGGGAGTGTACGCCGTTTCGATCCGTCTTAAAGGGAAGAAGCTGTTGGGTATGGCGAATTTAGAGCAGAAACCGATGTTTTATGATACCCAGCATGTAAGTCTGGAAGTGCATGCTTTTGATTTTCGCGGAGACTGGTACGGTGAATGTCTTGCGGTGTGCTTCCATCAGCGGATCCGCAGCGAGCGTAACTTTTCTGATACGGAGGAGATTGCGGGCCAGCGGAAGCAGGACGAAGCTGAGGTTCGTACATTTTTTAAGAGGAATTGACGGTTTCCCTTGCATTTCACCTGAAAAAAATGTAGTCTTTACTATGGAACCTTCGCTTGGCGGAACGTAGCTCCGACGTCCGCTCGGGGATAGGGAATTCTTAACTATTTATAGGAGGTGTAGCTATAATGGCTATCACAAAACAACGTAAACAAGAACTAATCAATGAGTACAAAACTCATGACAATGACACTGGATCTCCAGAAGTACAAATCGCTGTACTTACTGAGCAAATCACGACATTGAACGATCACCTGCGTACACACAAGCAGGACCACCACTCTCGCCGTGGATTGCTTAAAATGGTAGGTAAGCGTCGTAACCTATTGAACTACCTACGTAATAAAGACATTACACGTTACCGTGAGTTAATCAAGAGCCTTGGCTTGCGTCGTTAATGGATGGGAAAAAGCGGGAGTATTCCCGCTTTTTCTGTATGTTTACATACAGAAGGGTGTAAACTGTTCATAGCCCCTTAAGTTGAAAATGAGAGTTATTGAGAGGAGTTAAGTTCTTTATGGCAGAAGAAAAACAAGTGTTTTCCATAGATGTCGCCGGTCGTACATTTTCTGTAGAAATCGGTGAATTGGCAAAGCAGGCAAATGGTGCGGCACTCGTCCATTACGGTGATACGACAGTCCTGTCTACTGCGACGGGATCCAAAGAGCCGAAGGACCTTCCGTTCTTCCCATTGACTGTGAACTACGAAGAGCGTCTATACGCTGTTGGTAAGATCCCTGGAGGTTTCATTAAACGGGAAGGACGTCCCAGTGACAAAGCAGTCCTTGCATCCCGCTTGATTGACCGTCCAATCCGCCCGCTGTTTCCAGAGGGTTTCCGTAATGATGTACAGGTTATCAGTTCTGTAATGAGTGTCGATCAGGACTGTTCTTCTGAAATGGCAGCGATGCTCGGTTCTTCGATTTCCCTTGGAATTTCCAATATTCCATTTGGCGGGCCGATCGCAGGAGTGATCGTCGGTCGAGTCGATGGAGAATTCGTCATCAACCCGACTATCGAACAACAGGAGAAAAGTGATATCGATTTAACGGTTGCCGGTACGAAAGATGCGATCAACATGGTTGAAGCCGGTGCGGATGAGGTTGCAGAAGAAGATATGCTTGAAGCAATCATGTTCGGACACGAGGAAATCAAACGTCTGGTAGCATTCCAGGAAGAGATCATTGCAGCGGTCGGCCGTGAGAAAATGGACGTCCAGTTGTTTGACTTAGACGCCGAGCTTAAGAGCAAGGTGGAAGAACAGGCGAAGGATACCATTATACAAGCAATTAAGACGGAAGAGAAGAAAGCCCGTGAGGAAGCAATCGATCAGGCTAAGACAGAAATTCTATCCATCTATGAAGAGCAGGAAGCCGATGAAGATACCTTAAAACAGGTTGCATCGATCCTTGAACATATGGTGAAGACTGAAGTTCGCCGTCTAATTACAAAAGATAAAATCCGTCCGGACGGGCGTGGAGTGGACGAAATCCGTCCGTTGACTTCCCGTGTTGGACTGCTCCCACGGACACATGGTTCCGGATTGTTCACGCGCGGCCAGACACAGGCGCTGAGCGTGGCGACATTAGGGGCACTTGGTGATGTACAGATTCTGGACGGGCTTGACCTTGAAGAATCCAAACGGTTTATGCACCACTACAACTTCCCTAAATTCTCCGTGGGTGAAACAGGACCAATTCGTGGCCCGGGACGACGGGAAATCGGTCATGGTGCACTTGGTGAGCGGGCGTTGGAGAAGGTTATCCCTTCCGAGAAAGACTTCCCGTACACCATCCGTCTCGTATCTGAAGTACTTGAATCCAACGGTTCTACGTCTCAGGCAAGTATTTGTGCAAGTACGCTTGCTATGATGGATGCAGGTGTTCCAATTAAGGCACCAGTGGCAGGTATCGCGATGGGCCTTGTCAAATCAGACGATGACTATACCATTTTGACAGATATCCAGGGCATGGAAGACGCGCTCGGCGATATGGACTTCAAAGTTGCCGGAACAGCCAAAGGTGTGACAGCCCTGCAAATGGATATTAAAATTGAAGGGTTGTCGAGAGAAATTCTTGATGAAGCTCTCGCTCAGGCGAAAAAAGGCAGAATGGAGATCCTGAACCATATGCTTCAAACAATGCCGGAAACTCGCGGTGAACTTTCTGAGCACGCACCGAAGATCATGACGATGAAGATCAATCCTGATAAGATCCGTGACGTTATAGGACCAAGCGGGAAACAGATCAACCAAATCATTGATGATACCGGAGTGAAGATTGATATCGAGCAGGATGGTACGGTATTCATCTCCTCCACCGATGCAGGAATGAACGCAACGGCACGTAAAATCATTGAAGATATCGTTCGCGAAGTGGAAGTCGGAGAAGTCTACGACGGTAAAGTGAAGCGCATCGAGAAATTCGGAGCCTTCGTTGAATTGTTCAAAGGTAAAGAAGGACTTGTCCATATTTCAGAAATGGCGGAAGAAAGAATTGGTAAGGTGGAAGATATCGTATCTCTTGGAGACACCATCCGTGTCAAAGTTAAGGAAATCGATAGTCAGAAACGAATCAACCTTTCCCGTAAAGCCGTTTTGATCGACGAGAAAAAAGATGAAGAAGCGAATGTAAATAAATAATAGTGAGAAGAAGAGCTGGCCCGCCAGTCTCTTTTTTTCCTTTAACAAACAAGTCTAACGTACTCGCATGGATCATATACTGTCTCTAGAGGTGGTTGTCCATGAATAAGAGAACGGTTGGGCTTTTTTTTATTCTGCTGTCATTTTTGGCCGGATTAGTACTTGCCTATTGGACAGTGGAGGAAGTTGTCTCCGTGAATGTGGATGCAGAAGATCCACTATATAAGGAAATAGAAGAGAGAAAATCGAAATACGAGTGGAAGGTGGAAGATGCGCGGATCGATTCTGTCTGGAAGAAGACACCGGGGATTATGGGCAGGAAAGTAAACATAGAGGCATCCTACAAAAAGATGAAGAAGAAAGGGACGTTTGATTCTGACCTGTTTGTTTATAGACGCATCACACCTAAGGTTTCTCTTGATGATCTCCCTCCTTCCCCCATCTATCGGGGACATCCGGATAAGGAAGCTGTGACCCTTCTCATTAATGTGTCCTGGGGGGAAGAGTATCTGCCGGACATGATTGAGACTCTTTCGGAGCATCAGGTGAAAGCGAACTTCTTTATTGACGGGGCATTCGCAAAAGAATTCACCAATCTTGTTCAAATGATAGAAGAAGAGGGACACACCATCGGAAGTCATGGATATATGCATAAGGATATGGCGAGAATGTCGAAAGAGCAGGCAACAGCCAATTTGGAACAGGCGGATGAGCTTTTATTCGGTTTGACAAAAGAGAACATCACCTATTTCGCCCCTCCTTCCGGCAGCTATTCACAGACGGCTGTGGAAGCAGCGGATGAGATGGGAATGGAAACGATCCTTTGGACCGTAGATACTATAGACTGGAAGAAGCCGACAAAGGATGTGCTGCTTAACAGGGTGCTGGGTAAAGTTCATAACGGAGCTACCATTCTCATGCATCCGACGGAAGTGACGAGAGACAGTCTCGGGGAGCTTATTGAGGGCATTCAGGATAAGGGATACAAGATTACAGCACTGCCTTCATTCTTATCAGAAGAACGTTAGAGGAAGAGGTGCGGTACAGGATGCGCATGAAATCATTGGCTAAAAAGCAGGTCATCGATGTTGATAATGGAGAGAAATTGGGGGTGCTGGGGAAAGCTGATCTTATCATCGATCCCGCATCAGGGACCATCAAATCCCTTGTTATTATGAACCACGGCTTGATCGGCATTGGCACGTCGAAAAAGGAACTGACCATTGAATGGAGTCAGATTAAAACCATTGGGGATGAAACGATCCTTCTCCACAGACGCTGAAGAAAGGATCCAATCATCATCCACCACGGCTTTTTGCTGTGGTGTTTTTTTGTGTTTAAAGCAAATCACTATCTTGGCGTTACGGCATAGGATACAAGGAGATAAGATCATAGAAAGAAGGAGACATCCGTAATGCTAACAGGATATCATGTAGCGGTAATAGGAGGAGATGCCCGGCAGATCGAACTGATCAGGCGCTTGAATGAGTGGGATGCCACGGTGTATTTGGCGGGGTTCGATCAATTAAATGAAAGCTTCAGAGAGGCAGTGGAGCTTGATTTTGAAAGCCAGCAAGCAGAGAAACTCGATGCCGTCATCCTTCCCGTTGCGGGGACGGACGATCAGGGAAGAATTGAGGGGATTTTCTCCAATCAACTCATCGATTTATCGGAAGAATGGTTAAAGCGGACACCGGAGCATTGTCAGATTTTCACCGGAATCACAAACACTTACCTGACTAATCTTGCAAGTCGGGCAGGCCGTAAGCTGGTTCCGCTTATGGACCGGGATGATGTGGCCATTTACAATTCCATTCCCACGGTGGAAGGAACGCTCATGCTCGTCATACAGCATACAGACTTCACGATACACGGATCCAAAGTGATTGTATTTGGTCTGGGACGTGTAGGTGTCGGTCTTGCAAGGACATTCCATCATCTTGGTGCCGACGTCTCCGTGGGAGTCCGGACACCGGAAAGTGCAGCAAGAGTATATGAAATGGGTTTAAAACCAATTGATATGAATGATATAACAGATAAAGACATGGGCTGCGATATTCTTTTGAATACGGTACCTCATCCTGTTGTCGATGCTGCCATTATAAAGCAGTTGCCTTCTCATGCGCTCATATTGGATCTTGCTTCCAAACCGGGAGGGACAGATTTCAAATATGCAGATAAACGAGGGATCAAAGCTTTACTTGCACCCGGCCTCCCGGGGATTGTAGCACCGAAAACCGCAGGGAGAATTATAGCAGATGTGGTCCAGAGGCTTCTGGAACACAAAGCGCGGAAGGAGAATGGATGATGACAACATTAAAAGGAAAAGTAATCGGTTTCGGATTGACCGGATCGCACTGCACGTATCACGAAGTGTTTCCTATCATGCAGCAGCTTGTGGATAAGGGTGCGACAGTTATTCCAATATTGTCCTATACCGTCCAGAAAACAGATACAAGATTTGGAGATGCGGAGGACCACCTGAAGAAGGTGG
>NZ_ANPF01000085.1:0-2243 GCF_000328325.1 Halobacillus sp. BAB-2008
CTCCRGCTTTATTTGTAAAAATAATACTGTTTAGATGCCATAGTGGATGGGTATAAATTTTACGTACAAAAGGAACATTAATACAGCCAAAGAGCCTGTATGAAGCGTTTCTGTCCGGTCTATACTTACTCTCTATGCTCTTTCGGTAAGAAATCGAAGATCTTACCGCTCCTGATCCTCTCGACCAAGTCATCCAGCCAGTGGTAATAGGTTTTTGATTCTTCCAATTGATCGTAGTATTTCTTTGCTTTCGCCACATCGTCCTGCGTGCTTTTGGCGTCTTTCATGACATCGATGAAATCTTCTTGTGCTTCTGCTATCGCAGCCAGGTTCGTTTTCACTTCCCGTTCCCACATTTGACAGTAAAACGCCATAAAGGAACGGAAGAAATTTTTTTCTGCTATATAGGTGTGTTTTCTGGATCCGCGTGTAAATGTTTTTTTGACCATTTCGATTTCCTGGAGTTTGCGGACGCTGGTACTCATGCTCGGTTTGCTCATGCCCAGTTCTGTACGCATTTCATCAAGCGTCATTTGATCTTCAAAGTACATGGTCGCATAAAGGTTCGCGGCAGCCGGGGTCACCCCGTACGTATCCATCGTCTCTGCAATGGCGCCTATGACTTTATCTTTGGCTTCTTCTATTTTGTCATTTGGGTTTACTTTAGATTCACTCATAGGGTCGCTCCTTCAGATGAAAAGTAAATCGTGTTAAATTTTTTTCAAATCTTCTTAACGAACTTCATAATAACTCGTTTGGAGAGAATGTCAAATATAATTGTAACTTTCAGGAAGTTGACCTGTCCACTTTTTCGCATAAGAGAAGGATTCCAGGAGTTATCTTCGAAGAAAGCACATTTGATGCCGAAATACGTTTGACATGATTTTTTTCTCGTGTTAGTGTTAAAAACGTTAAATAAATTCTTAACAAAGTTAATCTACTTCAAAGGTGGAGTTGATAAAAATGGATCTTAAATTACAAATGCAGCATTATATTAACGGGAAATGGGTAGGCGCGGATTCCGAGAAGACGCGTGACATCATTAACCCATATAACCAGGAAGTAATCGCGACCGTACCGGAAGGCGATGAAACCGAAGCGAAAGAAGCGATCGCAGCAGCGAGAGCAGCGTTCGATCAAGGGGACTGGGCGACTACTCCTTCTACAGAGCGTGGAGCAATTGTACGTAAGATTGCTGAACTTATTGAAAGAGATAAGGAAGAACTTGCTTACCTTGAGTCTCTGGACACAGGTAAAACAGTAGAAGAAAGCCGCGGAGATATGGACGACATCGCAGGCGTGTTCCGTTATTATGCAGAGATTGCAGATAAGGACGGCGGCGAAATCATCCCTTCTCCAATTCCGAACTCTGTCAGCAGAGTTGTACATGAACCAGTCGGTGTTTGTGGTCAAATCACTCCTTGGAACTATCCTCTGTTACAAGCTTCATGGAAACTTGCTCCGGCACTAGTTACCGGAAACACGCTTGTTATGAAGCCGAGTGAGATCACACCACTTACAACGATCAAGACGTTCCAATTGATGGAGGAAGCGGGAGTGCCGGCAGGTGTTGTCAACCTTGTCCTTGGTGCAGGAGACACCATCGGTGCAGAGCTTTCCAGCAGCGAAGACGTCGATCTTATTTCCTTCACAGGAGGAATCGTGACAGGTAAGAAGATCATGCAGGCGGCAAGCTCCAACGTGAAGAAGCTGGCACTTGAGCTTGGCGGTAAGAACCCGAACATCATCTTCGCCGACGCTGATTTCGAATTGGCTGTCGATCAGGCGTTGAACGGCGTATTCTTCCACGCAGGCCAGATCTGCTCTGCAGGTACACGTTTGATCGTGGAAGAAAGCATCCATGATGACTTCGTTCAGGCACTGGTTGATCGTGTGAACAACTTCAAACTCGGCAGCGGATTTGATGAAGATACACAAATGGGGCCGCTGATTTCTGCGGAGCACCTTGCGAAAGTAGAGAAGTATGTAGAAGCAGGAATCAAAGAAGGTGCGACTCTTGCTGCCGGTGGTAAACGTCCGGAAGATCCGGAACTGCAGAAAGGATTCTTCTATCTACCTACGATCTTCACAGATTGTACGACAGACATGACCGTGGTACAGGAAGAAGCATTCGGACCTGTCATCACTGTTGAGAAATTCAGCACAGAAGAAGAAGCTGTGAAACTTTCCAATGACTCTATTTACGGTCTTGCCGGCGGTGTGTTCACGAATGACATCGTAAA
>NZ_ANPF01000086.1:0-4264 GCF_000328325.1 Halobacillus sp. BAB-2008
CCCCTAATCCTATACCTATATAAACATTTACCTCTACCCTGACCCGGTAGAGGTCTTTTTTTCATGAAAAAAATCAGCAGCGCCGGGACAGCACTACTGATTTTGGAAATATTTAATGAAAGTTTTATAAGGATAAGTATGCTCCAGCGGACGGAAAGGCATCTTATTATTTTCTTCATTTATTTTCTGGGCATCAATGTCTTCATAGGCTTGGCCTTGGATCTGATGTTCCATCGTAGATTTAAGATCATTCATGATGCCTATGACCCGCCTGTTTTTTGTTTTCGTATATACGATTTCATCTGCCGCCCTAAGCATTTCTTCCCCAACAGACTCGTCAATTTCAAGCAGTTGAAATAGCTGCTTGAGCGAACCTTTAATGACGGTGTCGAGGTGGTCGAATTGCGGCTTTCTCAATCCGAATAAGGTCAGGTTAAGGCCTGTCGCATTGTTGACAAGGATTAAACATTTCCTGCGGTTGAAAGTAACCAGGTTCGCATGCCATTGATGGATTTCAGGTACTTCTTTATATGCTTCTACGTCCTGGATCGGCTTATCTATCTCATTCTGTAATTTCTTTGTCGCTCCGATAACGAACACTTTCTCCACCCCTTTCTCTCGTGTGCCTCTATTCTAACGCTTTCTGTAAGAAAAACAAAGAAGAACCGTTGCGGTCCTTCTTTGCATCATGTTTTATTTATAATTTGGTACGTCTGGCAAAGTCAACGAATTGAAACTTATCCGGACGGTGTCTGGACTCTGTGTACTGAAACACCGTTGCATCCGCCAGATAGACGTAACTGCGGATCACGACAACTTGCGGATGTCCGGCTAGATCCAGATAGCTTTCGTCTTCTTTCGTAACCGGCTCGACAACAATCTCCTTTTTAGCGAAACTGATGACAAGACCTAATTCGTTTTCCAAATACTCGTATAGGGAACGTTCGGCTGCTTCCTTCGTCAAATCCGGAACGATGTCTTCACGAAGGAAGTCTTTATCGAGAATAATCCTCTCTCCTCCTACTTCCCGCGATCGGACAACCTTCCACAGGTTGGTTTGCTGAGGACAGTTCAACCGCTCCCCCAACTCCCCCTGTCCACTGATACGCGCCAATTCGTGAACAGACGTATGGAAGGTCTGCCCCATCTGATCGGCAAGCTCCTTGAAGCTCGTCAATCCGGAAACAGGAAATTCGAATTTCCCGTGATCGAGTACGACAGATCCCTTCCCCCGCACTTTTTGAATATAGCCGTTTTGAGCAAGCAGGTGCAAAGCTTTTCGGATTGTCTCTCTAGATGTCTGGAATTCATCTGTCAGCTCGTGCTCGGAAGGAAGGGTATCCCCTGGAGTCAACACTCCACTTTGAATTCTCTCCGCCAATTCACTGTAGATAACAAAATACTTGTTTTTCATCGGTCTTCACCGTTCTTTACTTAATTATATATCTTTCCAATAGTAAACTACCGACTCATATGGACGAAGTTCCAGTTTTTCATCAAGTGCCGGAGCATTCTCATAATTGTTTACCAACACTTCGGATTGTCCTGAAGTTTCTATATCATCCGGAAGAACAAAATCAACGGATTCCCCGTAAAAGTTGTTAACGACCAATAACCGTTCTCCGTTCCACTCCCGCAGGTACGCAAACACACGATCATGTTCCGGAGAAATCAGGCGGTAGTCTCCATGAGTAATAATATCATATTCTTTCCGCAGACGAATCAGCTCTTGATAGTGTTGGAAAATAGATCCTTCCTCTTTCATGGCTTTTTCTGCATTGATCGTTTCATAGTTGTCCGCTACGTCAATCCACGGCGTCCCGTTCGTGAAACCTGCATTCTTTTCTGCCGTCCATTGTACCGGCGTACGGGAATTGTCACGCGACTTCTGCTGAAGAATCGCAAGGATATCTTCCTCTTTGTACCCTTCCGCTTGGAACGCTTCGTACATATTCAAGGATTCCACGTCTCTGTAGCGATCGATAGAAGAGAAGCCGGGGTTCGTCATTCCGAATTCTTCCCCTTGATAAATGTAAGGAGTACCCTGCATCATGTGAATTGTCGTTGCCAGCATTTTCCCGGATTCCAACGGATAATTCTGCTCGTCTCCAAACCGGGACAACACACGGGGCTGGTCATGGTTACACCAGAATAATGCATTCCATCCATTCCCTCTGTGCATCTCTTCCTGCCATGTGGAGAGGATGCTCTTGAGCTCATGAAAATCAAAGTCCGCCACGGTCCATTTCTCCCCGTTTGGATAATCCACCTTCAGATGATGAAAGTTGAAGGTCATACTCAATTCATTCCGCTCCGGGGCTGTATAGTTGATGCAGTGGTCAATCGTCGTCGAAGACATCTCACCGACCGTCATAAGGTCATAAGGACGAAACACTTCTTTATTCATTTCCTGCATATATTCATGCACCTTCGGCCCGTCCGTGTAAAATTTACGACCGTCTCCTGGCGCGATGGTACCATCGTCATTCGGAAACTCCTGATCTTTGGATATGAGGTTGATAACGTCCAATCGGAATCCGTCGATACCTTTCTCCGCCCAGTAGCTCATCATATCATAAACATCTTTTCGAACAGCTTCCTTTTCCCAATTGAGATCTGCCTGGGTAACATCAAACAAGTGCAGGTAATATTGGCCTGTCTCCTCTTCATATTTCCATGCACTGCCTCCGAACTTGGACTTCCAATTCGTAGGTGCCCCGCCGTCCACAGGGTCCTTCCAAATATAATAATCCCGATAAGGACTGTCCTTGGACATCCGGGATGCCTGGAACCACTCATGCTCCGTGGACGTATGGTTCACGACGATGTCCATAATAAGCTTCATGCCGCGGTCATGCGTTTCCCGCAGAAGTTGATCGAAATCTTCCATCGTCCCGTACTCTTCGTGAATATCATAGTAATCACTGATGTCATAACCGTTGTCGTTCTGAGGGGATTTGTACATAGGTGTCAGCCACAGGACATCGACTCCAAGCTCTTTCAAGTAATCGAGCTTTTCAATAATTCCTTGAATATCACCGACTCCGTTTCCAGTCGTATCACGAAAACTCTTTGGATAAATCTGATAGACGACTGCTTTCTTCCACCATGGTTGTTCATTCATGATAACACCACCGATTCTTTTTCATTTTTAAACGTCTTGCTTCCGTTTTGCATACAAGTAAGTTCCGACAAGCGGCAGCACGATGACGATTGCCATACCAATGAGGAAGTCTCCCCAATACTCCGGGATGATGGAGAAGATACCCGGCACTCCTCCGACACCAATCGAGCTTGCCAATACACCTTGAGATGAAATATATAAACCTGCAATTGCCGAGGATGCTATAGCGATAACGAATGGATATTTAAATCGTAAGTTCACTCCGAATAAAGCTGGTTCTGTAACGCCAAGCCAAGCAGATATACCGGAAGACACACCAAGACCCTTCAGTTTATCATCTTTCGCAGCGAGCCAGATGGCAAAAGCAGCTGACCCTTGTGCAATATTAGATAGAGCGAGCATCGGCCAGAGGAATGTCCCTTCTGTACTTCCTACCAGCTGAATATCAACAGCCAGGAATGTATGGTGCATCCCCGTGATGACGAGCACTCCGTATAAACCACCATAAATCAATCCGCCAAGCCAAGCAAAGGAGTTAAAGATGGAAACAAGACCATCTGTAATCGCATTCCCTACGGCGAACGTTACCGGCCCGATAATAATGAATGTAAGGATACCTGTTACTAATAGTGCTACAGGGCCGACAACAAGCAGCTGAATACTGTCTGCCACCCGCTTTCTAAGGAATAATTCAATTTTCGTCAATAGATAGGAGGCAGCCAAAACCGGCAGTACTTGTCCCTGATAACCGATTTTGTCGATTTCCCACCCGAATAAGTTCCACGTCGGGACATTTCCTTCCGTTACAGCGTCCCCGTATGCCCAAGCACTTAAGAGGTCGGGGTGAACAAGCACGAGACCGATAACAATACCAAGGATGGGACTCCCACCGAACTTCTTGACAGCTGACCAACCAATGAGACCCGGCAGAAAGGCGAAAGCCGTATTCGCAATGATAAAGATCATGTTAGCAAGGCCGGACCACTGCGGGTACACATCGATGATGGACTGGTCATCCCAGAAGATTCCTGTCGCTGTCAGAATGTTATTGATTCCGAGCAGTAAACCCGCTGTTACAATTGCCGGTAGGATTGGAATGAAGATATCCGCCAGCGTCTTGATGGCACGTTGCAGCGGATT
>NZ_ANPF01000087.1:0-56079 GCF_000328325.1 Halobacillus sp. BAB-2008
CTTTTGTTATGTGGTTTTACTTTAAGTTCTTTTTGATGTATTTTATTGTTTTTCTGAGCTCGTTAGGATGGGGGCGACCAAATGGGCTTGTCTGTCTCTGCTGATATAGGACTTTTCCTTTCTCATCCAGTAGGAAATAAGCCGGTTCGCCGTGGGTACCATGATCTTCATAGGGAGCCTGCTCGTCATGGTAATGAACGCCGTAGGAGGATGCGAATTCCAGATCTTCGTCCACCAGAACGGGGAAAGTAAAGCCATGGTCTTCCACCATTTTCTCCAAATCTTCCACACGATCCTGTGTAATTGACACCACACGGACGTCATGCTTCTTAAAATAGTCCAGGCTGTCCTGGAATTCATCCAATTCGCTCATGCAGGCAGGGCACCAGGAACCACGGAAGAATGTAATCAGGTACCACTGATCCTGAGATTCCAGCGCCTCGGAGAGGCTGAAGCTGCCACCTGATATTTTCGGTAATTTGAAATCAGGCGCGTCCTGATTCAGTTTGAATGTTTGAGTCATTGAAATGACACTCCTTCCCTATTACGTACGACATCCTTTACCCTGTTTCTTTTATAGTTAACCTATGTAGTGTGGAAGCATGTCGAAGAGCGGAGCAGTAAAGACCGCTCCGCTTCATGGTTTACTTAACGTACGCTACTCCAACGATGATGAGAAGGATGAACAGCACGACAATCAATGCAAAGCCGCCGCCATAACCACCACAGCCGCCGCCATAACCTCCGCATCCGTATCCGCCGTAACCTCCCCAGCCGAATCCGCCATATCCGAAGCCCATGTAAAACACTCCTTCATTAATAGAATAGAGGCAATGAATACCAGCCTCACTACTCTTATACTATGTAGTCGCCTTCGATTCGGGTGTGTGCTCGTCTAGAAGTCTTCAAATAATTACAATAATTTTGGTATAATAGAAAAAAGAGGAATAGAAAGGGGCGTGGATGTTGGATATTAATCAAGCAAGAAGGGAATTGGCGGACTACAACAGGAAAGGGGTTCCTGTTTTATGGAGTGCACTCCTTTACTGGACGGCCCTGCTTCTTTTATCTTTCTTCATTACGGACGAAAAGCTGCTTGCCATCATTTATTTGTACGGCACCGGGTTATTGCTTCCGATCGGTGTCCTGTTTGCTAAATGGATGGGTATCGAGCTGTTTCGAAAATTAAATCCGCTTTCCGGACTTTCCGGTGTCCTGGCAGCTGTTCCTGCAATAATGGGACCTCTCACCGTGTACATATTTTTCTCAGATCCAGGGGCGCTTCCTTTTGCCATTGCTATTATCACAGGCGGCCATTTCTTTCCGTTTGCGTGGCTGTATGAATCAAAAGCTTATATTTTTCCCCCCGTCGCAATGATGATTTTCTGCTTATGCAGCATAATCGTTTACCCCGAGCTTCAATTTCTTCTTGTTCCAATCATTGTGATTGTATCTATCTCCGCTATCATTGTTGGAACAAAGATGGAGTCAAGAAACAAAAAGCTGGAAATGGACGGTTATTCTGCCGCTGATCCAAAAAAGGAGAGAAGGATATGACGTTAAAATATATTAAGGAGGAAAGCCGGACTCTGATCGGCTTCCATATTCTGTGTTCAGAAGCTGCTTATGGAAAGGAAATCGCTTCTGCCTCCCGTGTTCTTTCAAAGGAATTTCCAGCTTCCACATGTCAAATCGGAGCATTCATTCCTGGTCCGTGCGAAAAGGATGAGGATGGGTATTGGCTTGGGGTACCTCTAGAGGAGGCGGGAGAAAAAAGAGCTGGAATGTCGGTACTTACAATACCAGCCCAGACTTACGCCGTCATGACGCATACGGGCTCAGGTGTGGATATTCGACGTACATATGAAACTTTACATTCTATTATGGATGTAAACGGCTACGAAAGGATTTTTACTTCTTTTTGTATGGAAGTTTACCGGCGGTGGGGTAACCAAGAAGAGCTTGTTGTAGACCTGTATGAGCCCGTCGCGGCAAAGGGGGATATCTTACATGATTAAGTGGAAGGAAGAAAGGAAGGTACGTGAGAACATCGAGGACGTCTGGGTGTTGTTTTCCGATGAAAATATAAAGCGTATTATGCCTAAAGTGGTCGAACACCAGCTGATAAAAGGAACAGAAACAGAGGCAGGCGCAGTCCACCAACAGACATATAAAGAAGGAGATCGGTTGGAATCCTATGAAGTAAGGACGCTCGCATATGAGGACATTCCACAAAAGAAACATAAAAAATTCAATTTGTAATCAGCGGTATGTTTGAAGTGACGGCTGATTTTCAACTAAGTGAATCCGAAGACGGGCTAACGATGTTTCAATATTCGGGCCGAAATAAGGGAATCACCGTTTTATCAAAACTGATGTTATTATTCGCCAATAGAAAAGGGAATGCACGTGTTGTTAGGGAATTCATGGATCGTGTGGAAAGAGAAGCGGAGATGAAACATTAAAGAAGCTGCCTCAATGAGGCAGCTTCTTTCGTGTTAAACGGTAACGGCTTTGCCATGGTATGCAGCGGTGAATAGATCTTTCATTTCTTCTTTGGATGTTTCACGCGGGTTGGTGCCCGTGCACGGATCCTCCACAGCATTTTCGGCCATTTTGTCCACGTGGTCATGGAACAATGCTTCTTCAATGCCGAAGTCCTTCAAGTTGTTCGGCACTTCCATTGCCTTATTTAAATCCCGGACCCACTCAATGAGAGAATCAACAAGCTCTTTATCGTTACTTCCGACAAGGCCGATTCGTCGAGCGAGTGCAGCGTATCGATCTTCTACTACGGAGCGGTTGAATTGGATGACATAGGGAAGGTAGATACCATTTGCACAACCATGCGGGATTCCGAATGTAGGTCCGCTTTTATGAGCCATACTGTGTACATTCCCCAGCACAGCATTAGCGAATGCCATACCAGCCATCGCTTGAGCGTAATGGACTTTCTCACGTGCTGCTTCCTCCCCGTTATAAGAAGCCAGCAGATTCTGATTTAATATGTCCAGTGCTTCGATGGACAGGGAATCGGTGAATGTAGTCCGTGGTTTAGCTACATAGGCTTCAATACTATGGGTCACTGCATCCATTCCACTGTATGCAATGACCTCTTTAGGCATGGATTCCACCATGACCGGATCGATAATCGCAAGGTCGGGAGTGAGCTCGAAGCTTGCGAGAGGATATTTGACGCCGGTTTCTGAATCGGTAATGACAGATAGGTTGGATATTTCAGAGGCCGTTCCGCTTGTCGTGGGAATGCCTATGAATTTGGTTTTATTCCTTAGCTCCGGAAGCTGAAAAGGTTCTACAGCTTCTTGGAAGGTCAAATCCGGATGTTCGTAAAAGAGCCAAAGGGCTTTTGCTGCATCCATCGGAGAACCGCCGCCTACTCCAATGATCCAATCAGGGGCAAAATCATTCACCTCGTCCAGATACTTATTTATTAAATCAGTCGAAGGTTCTTCTGTGACGCCTTCCAAAACTTTCGTTTCCAAACCAGCCTCCGATAAGTATCCTTCAATTTGATCCAGGTTTCCGTTCTTCTTGACGGAGCCTCCTCCGATTACGATCAATGCTTTCTTTCCTGCTACCGTATTCAGCACTTCCAATGCGTTCTCGCCAAAATATATGTCTCGGGGTATGGTAAATCGGTTCATTATACATCCTCCTATGCTGAGTTTCTTGCCTACCTTCCTGTGCATTGCCGATTGCTGATACATGTAAACATAGCAATATGGAAAAAAGGAACATTCAGACCATTTGTCTACCATGTACCTAGGTAATAAGGGGTGAAATGAAGCTTATTATATCGTGATTGCGAGTATTTAACTTCCAAAACACGGAAAGTATTCGTATAATGTTCATTATAATTAACAAGTGAGGTGATGGGATGCTGCAACTTGTGTTCATCCTTGTTGGAGTCCTTTTTGCTCTTCAAGTTTTTTTGCTTTGCTATTTATTGGTTATGAAAGCAAACAGATTGAGGATCCAGGAACACCGGAATGATCTTTATGCTTTTTACTATGGTAGTTTTCGATCCTTCCTTGCCGGTGAGGAGGAAGAGCCGGAGTACATCATGTCAAAAACAGACAAGGTTAACCTGATCGAACGAATGCTCAATGATATCGTCGATCGCAAGGACCCGGCTGTTTCAGAAGAGCGGGTGGAAGAATCTTCTCATAAACACCTTGCCCAGTCCTACCAGCTTTTACTAAAGAAGGGAAGCTGGTCTCAGCGCGTAAACACTCTGTTCTACATAGAAGACTTTCATATGACCCAATTAAAGGATGACGTATGGGAACATTTCCAATCGTTAAGAAAAATAGATGAAGAATATCGGCAGACCCTAAGGACGGCTGCTGCACTTGGGGATGAGAGAGTCATTCGAGTTATTCTTGAAACTCCACACATGACTCAGAGGCTTGCAAAGCAAATGCTCAGGCGTATGCCCGCTGATTTTCTTAGTACATTAATCTATTTGATAGAGGAAGGAGCGGATACAAAAAGAGATGTAATTATTGGAATCCTTACCTACTGCGGAGAAACAAAAAATCAGGAACATGTCGCTTTTATTAAGGGATGGCTTCAGGATGAGGATAAGGAAATACGTTTAAAAGCACTTCGCAGCTATGCTGATGCGGATGCGGACGTGGAAATGAGCGTAATCGCCTCTTTCTTCCAATCAAATTATTGGGAGGAACGAATGTTAGTGGCACGACTTGCAGGCATGCGTAGAGTAAAGGAGAGCAGAGAAGCGCTTCATGATCTGACCGGGGACAGAGAATGGTGGGTGCGGTACACCGCATGTCAAGCTATCCGGCAGCTGCCTGCCGGACAGGATATGTTGGCTCGTATAGCGGAGGAGCATCCCGATGGTTTTGCTCGTGATATGGCTCGTCAATTTATGAGCATGAAAGTGAGGGAAAGCGTATGATGCAGGAAATATTATCGGTTATCGTAGATGTAACTGCGGTGTTTGTCATTCTCTATATGGTAATCGTTGCCGTATTATATGGGGTATTATTTCTTCTCGCCGGGCCGAAAATTAAAAAGGAGAAAGAGCTGGACAGGGAAGAATTGATTGAAGACACGGCTGTTAATACAGATACGTTCCCTGTATCTGTTCTCGTGCCGGCTTATAATGAAGAAGTGGGTATTCTTAATACGGTGGAATCGATGCTTGCTTTACACTATCCTCAATATGAAGTCATCGTCATTGATGACGGATCCAAAGACCGGACGGCAGAGAAAATGATCCATACGTTCGAGATGGAGCCGTTTAATCTAGCTACACGACGGCACTTTCAAACGAAGGATGTGACCGCTGGGTATCAATCCACTCTTTATCCTCATGTCTATCTATTAAGAAAAGAAAATGGAGGAAAAGCCGATGCCTTGAATGCCGGCATTAATTTCTCCAAGTATCCCTATTTTGCAGCAATCGACGGTGACTCTTTATTAGACAGGGATGCCTTACTTAAGACGATGAAACCGATCATTGACTCAAACGGGGAGGTGACCGCTACTGGGGGGACCGTCCGGATCGCCAACGGATCCCTTATCGTGAAAAGTGTGGTGGAAAAGATCGGTCTTGCCAGAGAACCGATGGTGCGAATGCAGATCATTGAGTATTTTCGAGCATTCCTGATTGGGAGACTAGGCCTCAGCCGTTTAAATATCCTGCTGATTATATCCGGTGCTTTTGGTGTGTTTGAAAAGAAACGGGTGATTAAAGCCGGTGGTTACGATACGAATACAGTTGGAGAGGATATGGAATTGATCGTTCGTATGCACCGTACTATTAAGGAAGAGAACTCAAAGCAGCGAATTGAATACATTCAGGATCCTGTATGCTGGACAGAGGCTCCATCTACGATTTCCTCTCTTTGTGCGCAAAGAAAGCGCTGGCAGCGTGGGCTTGCAGAGACAATATGGAAGCATCGGGACATGCTTTTTAATCCTAAATACAAAGGAATTGGAATGTTTTCTCTTCCCTATTATCTCTTCGTCGAATTGTTGAGTGCGGTTTTCGAATTACTGGGGTATGCCATTATCGTAATCGGTTTGATTTTTTCCTTTATATCTATTGAAGTGAGTATTGCTATGGGGCTGTTAACCATATTCTATGGTTCCATGTTGTCCTCACTGGCGGTCCTTCTTGAAGAGTGGACCTATCACAAGTACCCTGATTTGAAAAGTGTCGTCGTGTTATTTCTTTACGCACTTACAGAGAGTTTCTGGTATCGGCCTATGCTTGTTTGGTGGCGCGTCGCAGGCCTTTATCAAGCAATCTGTAAGAAAAAAGGAAGTTGGGGAGATATGAATCGGAAAGGTTTATCTCAAACCAATGCAGAGTCTTAGTCCCAAGACGGTGCTTTCCTTGGGGCGCTGATAAAACAAAGAACCACAGTGGTTTACTGTGGTTCTTTGTTTTATTTCACATCTTTAAATAGCTGCTGGATGATCGGGTAGGAGTCCTTCAGCCGCTCTTCATATTGTGGAAGGTCCCAGTTGTCCCACGTGTAAAGAGCCGGCCCGTCAGGGAATTTCTCTACGTTTGAATTGTCATCTGTAATCGCGGCAGCAACTTCCACCCCGTCCACTTTGATGGAGGCGTCTATTCCGTTCTTATATATATCCCCCATAAACTCTTTCTGACTGGGGTCTTTTGCGTTAACGAGCATCCACGGTATACGGATTTCTATTCGTCCATCCTTTGTGAAAAAGTAGTCGGCGAGGGAATCGTAATCATCTGCATTTGGATTTCCGTTTCCAAAGCGGAAGACGCCCGTTTCGTAGGATTCAAATGGAATCTCTTCTCCAGTATCCGGACGGACAAGTCCTTTGTTCAAGGCGAGATGGATGGGGCGGAAAATCTTCTCTTTCCTCTCCAGTTCTTTCTCCGGTACCTTGACCATGTTCAAATCTTCGGTGTAGTGAAACAGGAATGGATCATAATCTCCGGCTGTTTCGAGGACTGCCTCATCCTTTCCACGAATCGTCAGGCGGAAGTCTGCTCTCATCGATGCGTCACCAAAGACATCGATGCCCTTTTCCGGCCTTATGCTGAAATAAAGGTTGATGTGATGATTGTCCCAAAACGTATCGGAAAGTGTCTCAAGCTCGGTTTTTATGTAGAGGTAACGTTCATCATGGTCTACCGCTAAGCTCTGCAGGCTGCCTTCATTTTTGGAAAGGAGCGTTTTCGATGCATCCCAATCGTTCTTTCCGTCGACTTTAATTTTGTGTCTGTCAAAACTTAGTAGTCCGAATTGTTGTTCGTTAGTCTGCGCGTTGGACCAATAGGGGCGTCTGTCCGGGTTATCATAATCCATAGTGTTCCACGTCCGTTTAAACCACTCATCCTGCCAAGTAAAGATAAGTCCTCCCATCATATTTTCTTCCAGGATATCTTCATAGAGCCGTTTGACAATCTGCCCTTGCTCTTTTTCGGAGTGAAAGCCCTGGTTCCAACCGAAAGGGTTACGATGGGTTAGACCCCGGGATGCAGGAACTCCGAATTCCGCAATCAGGACCGGCATATCATTCGCTTCGGATAAATCATGCAGGTAGCCTGCATAATTATTACGTTCACCTCTGTGATCCAAATACTTTGTGTACTTTTCTTCCAGGTTCATAAAGTCAGGGTAATAGGGGTAGACGTGATAGGAAGCGAACATTCCCGGTTTTGTACCGGCTCCTTTTCGGTGAAAGTGATTGGGATCTATAGACGCCAAATCTTCTTCTTCCAACGGCTCTGCCGGCTGATCTATGTGATCTGTGGTTACCCAGTTCGTAAAACTGATGGGACGCATGCTTTTGTAATTTTCGCTTTCATAGGCTGTGAGGGTTTCCAGTTGGACGGCAAGCCAGTGTTCCATCGGACTCGCGCCTTCAGTGAAAACATACTCTCCGTCGAAGTCACCAAGATCAGGATACGCGCGATCCATAGAATCCACCATTTTAGGGTGCCATTCAATTCCGATAATCCAACCGATCACATATGGGGAAACATCGATGTCATAAACCCCGGATGCATGTCCAGGAGAAGGTTTTACTTCCGCTTGACCGTGAATGGCATCGGCTATTTTCTTCATTTCGTTCTGAAAGGAATCTGTTATTTCTTTATGAAAAGCATCCTCTGTTTCCTCTAGCGGAGTTTCATCGACCCATACGCCGTGCAGGACATAGAGCGGCTGTTCTGCCTGAGCATTATAGGCGGCCAGTGCTTTGTAAAAGCCCGGGGGATGAAGGGTATAAATCCGTATGGCGTTCGCGTTCATGTCCCCAATCTGCTGGAACCAACGCAGGTATTCATCCTCGTCAATGGCTGCTTCACCAGGAAAGTGCCCAGGCTTGCCCATACCAATGTTCACCCCTTTAATGGTAATAGGCACCCACTTTTCATCCTTATATACGTGCATTCGGTTATCTTCTATTTTGGATGGATAAGACAAGTCGTCGACAGAGGCCAGTTCCACTTTCTTCATCTCCTCATTCAAAGATTTGTTCGATGGAAGCTTACTTTCCGGCTCGGTTGAGAGATTCTGCCAAAAAAGAACGCCCCCTGTCACGATCATTACAGCCAAAAAAAGAATATAAGTAAGTTTTTCAAAAAAACAGCTCCTTAGAGGAAAAAATTTCTACTTTTATATGTTCATTATAATAGCTCGTGATAAAATTGGGTAGATGGATGGATGATTTTAAGTGTTCACGTAGTAGGGATAGATGGATGACAGGAGAGATTACAGGGATGGTGTATATATTGAAAGAATTAGTGGCTAATTTAGCAATTATGATAGCCGGGTTCTATCTGGCAGGAAAAATTATTAAAGAACCGATCGGCAGGCAGTCAGGCAGATGGGATCGATGTCTTATGAGTGTGTTAGCAGCGGGTATAGGCTTGGTTCTCATGTTCTTCTCTATAGAAGTTGGAGACAATATCATGATCGACCTCAGGCATATTCCGATCATTATTCTTGCTTACTATGCAGGGTTTGTCCCGACGATGGTATCTGCCGCGCTGATCGGCATATCACGGCTTTTATTCGGTTTTGATGAGACGTCGCTTTTCGCTTTAATGACTACTCTTATCTTCGGCTTGATCGTAGGAGTTGCCAGCAGATTTATTTCCTTAGGGACAACCAAAAAGATATCCGTCCTGAACATCATCAGTCTGCTGATCATCAGTACACATTTGTATGTAGTTATGGGAGGAGATAGGGAATATTGGGAAGTGTTGATATATTATTGGTTTATTGCTGTTCCAGCCGGCGTTTTTGCAGCAGTTTTCTTTCAGGACATCCAATATTCCAAGCGCATGTTTCAGCAGTTGAAAAATGATTCAAAGACGGACTTCTTGACCGGTTTAAGCAACGTACGTCACTTTCACTTTACCCTGAACGATTTATTTAAGAAGAGCGGTAATCAAGTGAAAGGTGTATCTTTACTGCTCATGGATCTTGACCATTTTAAACGCGTTAATGATACATACGGACATGACGCCGGGGATGCCGTCCTTAAACAACTGGGTGGGCTTCTGCAGGCAAATGCCAGACCGACAGACCAGATAGCAAGAAACGGGGGGGAGGAGTTTTCCGTGCTGCTTCCCGACTGTTCTAGGAAAGATTCCTTGGAAATTGCAGAAAGAATCCGGGCCGCGGTGGAAAGGCACCGTTTCGTGCTGCCGGAGGGAGATGAAATCAAACTTTCGATTTCAATAGGGGTCAGCCAATTAGAAAAAGAAATGAAGAAGCCGGATGATTTATACAAGAACGCGGATAAAGCTTTATATAAGGCAAAAACCACTGGCAGGAACCGGGTCGTTTACTGAATAAAAAAGGAGCCTCTATGGCTCCTTTTTTGTATGGATTTTATTTGAGTTTTTTAGAAGACTTTATCTCCGTTAAAGATCGAGTTCTTCACAATGACATAGTCGACGTGGCGGATAGCGTTTAAGTCCGTGCCTCCTGCGTAACTGACAGCTGATTGGAGATCCTGCTCCATTTCGTCAAGTGTATCCTGTAGGTTTCCTTTGTGCTCTACATGCATTTTCTTGCCTTCTACGTTCTTTTTCTCCCCTTTTTGGAACTCAGACGCAGATCCAAAGTATTCTTTATACAGTTTTCCATCTACTTCGATGGTATCTCCTGGAGATTCTTCGTGCCCGGCAAATAAGGAACCGATCATGACCATAGAGGCTCCAAAACGAACAGATTTTGCAATGTCTCCGTGGGTTCGGATTCCTCCGTCAGCGATAATCGGCTTCTTAGCAGCTTTGGCGCACCAACGAAGAGCTGCAAGCTGCCACCCTCCGGTACCAAAACCGGTCTTTAATTTCGTAATGCATACTTTCCCCGGGCCGATCCCTACTTTAGTTGCATCCGCTCCGGCATTTTCCAGTTCCCTGACTGCTTCCGGAGTACCGACATTACCTGCAATAACGAAAGTCGACGGTATATGTTCCTTTATGTGTTGAATCATTTCAATAACAGCTGTTGAGTGTCCGTGTGCAATATCAATGGTAATAAATTCTGGAACAAGACCTTTATTTGCAAGGCCTGTAATAAATTCATATTCTTCATCCTTCACCCCGACACTTATGGAAGCGATTAAATTTTTCTGCTTCATCGTGTGGATGAATGCTTCCCGTGTTTCCGGCTGGAACCGGTGCATTACATAGAAATATCCGTTTTCCGCGAGGGTCGCAGCGATGGATTCATCGATGATCGTCTGCATGTTTGCAGGTACTACAGGAAGTTTAAATGTGTAAGACCCTAAAGTAACGGAGGTATTACATTCTGAGCGGCTGTTCACTATACACTTAGCAGGAATTAATTGAATATCTTCGTAATCAAATACATTTTCCATTTAAAACACTCCTAAAACCGAATGTTATTCGATTTAATATCTTTTATCGTTCGTACATATTGTAATTTACAGCATTTTCTTTTGAAAGTCAAAATAAAAACCTCCAAGGAATGGGAGGTTTTTTATGATTTCATTCGCTTCATGAAGTTTTCCAGATGATCTCTCGATTTCAAATTCTTGTTGCACGTTTGACTGTCTACGCAAATATAGTTACCCCGACTCACCATTTCACCATTTGTTTGTCGTGATACGACGGATGTAAGAAGTCCCACATTTCCCTGTTCATGACAAATGGAACAGATTCCATGCTTAACGGATGATGAGAAATGTCCGGATAAACCAACCAGTCTGTCATCGATTGTAGTAACGATAAATTTCTTTACTGTTCCATAATCATTCCATCCTATATACGACAGTTCCGTCCACTCCAGCTTATTAAGGTCTGGAATAGTCAATTTCTTTGTTTTAGGAAAAAGCAGCTGGATGGTTTCCTCTGTGATATCTGCAAGTGGATTAACATATTGCTTGATACGAGAAAAATAAAGGATGGCATCCGTTTCATCCTGCACATTTTTTATTTGATCTATAATTTGCTTTTGAGGCAGTGTGAGGCTTTGAAAAGCTTCAAGAACTTTTTCATGGGTCATCTCTTTCAAAGCATTGGTGACGGCAGCATCTTTCGAGATGAGGTTGTTTTTATATAAATGATGTGCACAAGACTGAATGAAATGGTATTGGTCGGGACGAATGAATTTTTCCATGAATCCTGCCTCCGTTCATTGTGGTGACTCTTATTATTTCAGGTCAGGGACTTTCTATCAACTTATTCACCTTCTTAAAAAGAATAGTTTGTTTTATGTATGCAGAACAGGAAATTGAAACAAGCTAGGAAGAAAAACTGATGAAAGGGGAAGAACTATGATTTTTCGAAATTTCCGCAAGTTTAAAGAGGTGTGGTTTCTCCTGTTTCTGCTTTCTTTTACGATCTTACATAATATAGCAGATCGAATCTTTAAAGAGGACTGGAATTCTACTGCTTATCTGTTTACCTTTTTCCTGTCCTATGCTCTTTTTTTATGGATGAGGAATTCTGTTCATTGGTTGAGGCTCCCGCTCCCGATATCAGCATGGATCGGTTTATATGCAGCGGGGATGTTTCTGCTGGGAGTGGTTTTTATCTCTGTTTAAGATGGAAATTCCATTATAGAGGGAGGGAGAAGGCCGCGGCTTTCTTCCTTTTGTACGGTGAATGAGTGGGTATTGGAGGGAGTGTTTATGGTCCTTGTTGATTTCCTTTTGCGTGGTTTTATTATGTTTGCCCTATTGTATATACTGGCAAGAATTTTAAGTAAAAAGCTTATATCCCAACTGACCTTATTCGATTTTATTGCGGGTATTACGTTAGGATCTATGACTTCCAACACATTTCTTACCCCGGATCTCCCTTTATGGCACGGGATTGCTGCTCTCGTTTTGTTTTCCGCTCTGGTAATGATTATGGATATATGGACAATCAAGTCGTTCCGTGTAAGAAAATGGTTGAACAGTGAACCGACGCTGCTGATCGACAACGGAAAAATTTTAGAGGAGGGGATGGCGAAAGTGCGTTTCACGGTGGATGAATTGATTGGGGAGTTGAGGAAAAGTGGCGTATTTCACTTCCGTGATGTTCAAGTCGCAGTCCTGGAAACGGATGGAACCGTGAGCGTATTAAGAAAATCACAGTATACGCCATTGACTCAAGGGGATATTGGAATGAAGGGAAACGAACAATCTTTTCCGCAGGTAGTTATTATACAAGGGAATCTTCTGCCTAACAGTTTAGCTGCTACCGGTTACAGTGAGGAATGGATAGAGGATAAGATAGCAGAGAGGGGAATATCGGACTGGGCAGAAATCGTCACGGCACAGCTGGATACAGAAGGGAATCTTTATATAGATCGGAGCGAAGACAGCCTTGGTTTGACACGAAAAGACATGTAGAAATCAGTCTGTTATACCGATTTTTCTTTAGTACGGCGCTTTTGTGTGGCTTGCTTCTTAGATAAGTATAAGGCTTCCTCTAATAGATTAATCTGCGAATTGAGTATCGACAGGTGAGAGGAATCCTGTGTTTTTTGTTTCAGGCATCGCAAGGAATGCTTATCTCTTTCCAGCAGCAATATTTCTGTATTATCTAATGTTAGTTGATCCTCCATTCGGCAGAACTCCCGTCTCATTCATATCTGAAGATATCAATTCCCACGATTTCATAGAACTAAACGTAATAATTGCAGAGTCAAGTTTTAATATGCGGAAATTTCGATGTTTTTCGTTTTTTTGTCATTCTATCACCTAAAAATGTTTAATGATGTAATAATAAGGAAATAGGGACTTTGGTGGGGAAAGTGGATGCATCTTTTGTCCCTTACATACATAATGACTGCTGCTCTTTCACCAAATTTGATAGGGGAGTGTTTGGATGGCGAAAAAATGGGTAAGTCTGTCGTTGATTTTGGTGGTTTTGTTCGTATTACCGATGCAGATATCCGCAGAGGAGATGGAAGCAGAGGAGATTCTGAAGAAATCCAATAAGGCTATGATGGAACTTGATAGTTACAAAATCCATACCGTATCGGAAATGACGGATGGTTCAAGCGAAGAAGCCGTTAAGACAGAAATGTCGGCGGATGTTCAAAACAATCCGTTAGTCATGCATATTCAGACTATGCTTGATGGGGAGACGATCGAATCCTATCTATCGGAAGAGGGTTATTTTACAGAAATTCCTGGAGAAGGATGGGTTAAAGTAACGGATGGTACCATGATCAAGAATGCGATGATGGCACAAGCGCAGGTGGATCAGGCGGCCGGCCTTGCTAAAGACATGAGTGTGGAAGAGTCGGATGATGGCTATGTTTTAACTTATGAAGGAGATGGACAAGAACTTTTGGAAATGTCCATGAAGATGATGGAGTCCAATATGTCTTCCGGAGAAGACAGCGGGGAAATGCAGAAAATGATGGAACAACTGCAGGATCAGATGACAATCAATGATGTGTCCTATAAAATAACTGTAGATAAAGAAAACCATTATTTAACCAGTGTGGATATGATGATCGATATGAGCCTTTCCATGGAAGGCCAAACGATGAATATTTCCCAGTCATCTAAAACAACGGTCAGCGAGTTTAACAATGTCGGGACCGTAGAAATACCACAGGAAGTAATAAACGGAGCGGAGCCTTTGGAGGCAGCGGGCGGGGAAATGCCGGATACGGCTACATCCGAACCAGCGTTTACGCTTCTTGGAGCTATTCTTGCTTTAACTGCAGGCGGTGTGTTGGTGTTTAGAAGAAAACAGAACGCTTAATATGGAAGGGGAGACCGGTTTGTCGGTTTCCCCTCTATACATAATGGAAGGAGATCGACTTTTGAATAAGATACTTGCTGCTGTAATGGCTGCCGGAATTGTCATAGCATTCTTTTTCGGCTTCCAGTGGTGGAGCTCGATCCAGGCGGTGGAAGAAGTACCACTGGAGGAAATTGAGCAATGGGATCAGGTCAAAGATGCTCCATCTATGGAAAAACAAACAATCGAGAGGAAAGAAAAACCTCCTGTTTATACGGAAGATCTGGAGACGTTTAAGCAAGGGGATGAAGTGGGGAGAGTGATCATTCCCAAGCTGGAGAAAGGGTTCAAAGTTTATTGGGGAGCCGATGAAGAATCCTTGAAAAGAGGGGTAGGAATGTATGTTAGTCAATGGACAACGACTCCCAAAGAACAACGCCATACGGTTTTGAGCGGCCATAGAGAGACTGTTTTTACGGGGCTTGGAGAAGTGGAGGAAGGAGACAGTATATTTGTGGAATTCCAAAACAAGCGATACGAATACCGCGTGGCCAAGACTTGGGTCACCGATGCAAAAGATCGCACTGTCATTGTTGATAAGGATGAACCTGTCCTGACGCTTACTACCTGTTATCCCTTTGAATTCGTTGGAGACGCCCCGGACAGGTATATTATTGAGGCGACTCTCGAAAGTGTGAATAAAATAGAATAATGGTTTTTTATGGGGGAGAAGAATAGATGCCCGTTCTTATACATCATCAGTACATCCACGCACCTGTGGAGATTTGCTTTAATATGGCCAGAAATGTAGATGTACATACAGAAACAACGAAGAAGAGCCTGGAGAGTGCAATCAGTGGAGTGACCAGTGGCATTATGGGGCTTGGAGATCAGGTAACGTGGAGAGCCAAGCACCTTGGTGTTTGGCAGTCATTGACCGCTCAGATTACTGAATTGAACGAGCCGTGGAATTTCACGGACCAAATGCTGGAAGGCGCATTTCATTCTTTTACACATACACACCGATTCCAGAATACACAAAGCGGCGGTACAATCATGACGGATGTATTTGAATATGAAGCGCCGTTCGGATGGATAGGTAAGCTTGCCGATGTGCTTTTTTTGAAAAGGTATATGCGACGGTTATTGATGGAAAGAGCAGAGGCTCTCGCGGAGATTGCTTTGAGAAGACAATTGGAATGATGAGTGAGTAATGAAAAACCCGGCAGTTATGCCGGGTTTTTTTAGACCACTGAAGGGACCCAACCATTTCAGAATCGTTCGCGATCCTGTGGTGAAAAGCTGATCGGAAGGATTCTTGCTTGTGAATCCGTTTCCTGTTGTGCTTTTTCCCTTCAAGCGTGTAATGACTCTTTCCACTTCCTGTTCGGCTTCATCAGGGCTCTGCCTATACCCATACACGGGAGATGTTCCCTTTATCCGCCAATGATTCGTTCCTTGGGAAACGAACTCGCAATGGTTGAGCCTCTTCAATGGTCTTAGTGAGTATATACCCTGAAGCAATGTGACATAAACCTCTCCCCACCCTGTTTTTTAAAAAAATAAAAAAATATTGCAGCATTTATTTTGTATTTTTATGGAATGGTGTACCTTGCCGTCCTAGGCGCAGGTTTTTATTGGGAAAAAGGAATTTGGATACTGCCGGCTCTTTCTTATGCACCCTTATCGAAGTTTGGATTGGCTGGGGGCAGGTTTGCCGCGTGCTGAAGTTTCAATATTTAAAGTACATGAAATTGTGATTTCACCCCAAACTAACGAAAAAGAAGGAGAAAATCATGACTTTATTTAGACTGGGATATGTAGCAATGAGCCTGGAGCTTGAAAATGCTTCACCGTCACAGACGTTAACCTTCAAGCGATTTTCTGGGATGAAAGACCGGGAAGCAGCGTTAAGAAAGCTTGAAAGCATCGCTGTATCCAACATTCATAATTGTCTGCGTATCTTAAAACATAATCTCGTGGAACAAATTGAATTTTTCCGGTTCAGTTCACGACTTGTTCCCCTTGCTACTCATAAAGAAGTGACCGACTGGGATTATATCTCCTCTATTAAGAAAGAGCTTAACATGCTTGGAGACTATGCCATTTCACATGCGATGCGCGTAGACTTTCATCCAGATCATTTCGTCGTTCTTAACTCTCCAAGTGAGGATGTCTTTCGTAATTCCATGGAAGTATTAAAGCACCATTACCTGCTGCTTCACTACATGGGGATCGATCCTATGCACCGCTGTGTACTTCATCTGGGAGGAAAGTATGGGGATAAAGAAAAGTCTCTGGAAAGGTTCCTTGACCAATGGGCGCATGTACCGAACGGACTGCAGAAGCTTGTGATGATTGAGAACGATGATACTTCCTTCACTCTTTCCGATTGTTTGTATATATGCGAAAAGCTGGGTATCCCTCAAGTGTTTGACCTTCACCATCATTTGGCTAATAACGATGGGGAAGATTGGACGTCACACTGGTCGAGGGTGATCGACACGTGGCGGGGATCCCAGCTTCCAGTTAAAATGCATATATCCAGTCCGAAAAGTGAAAAAGCTTTTAACAGCCATGCTGATTTCATTGATAGGGACATGTTCTTAAATTTTATAAAAAATGTAGATGGGTCGACTTCGATGATAGACTGTATGATTGAGGCGAAACAAAAGGATCAGGCACTGAAAAAGCTGATGAGGGAATTACAGACTCATCCCAATATCCTTATTGAAACACCTTCCACTTTTCGTTGGAAAGGAACAGGTGTTTAGGTTTAAATCTTAGGTTCATAGGGAGGGAGCTTGTTATGAAGCGGCTTATCCTTCCTGTAACCAAGGACGTATTCCGCCTGCATGATCGTATGGATTTCCCTCGTTCCCTCATAAATGACAGGGGCCTTCGAATTCCTTAAATACCGCTCTACTGGATATTCACCGGAGTAGCCGTACGCTCCGTGGATTTGAACGGCATCGTCGGCAGCAGCATTTGCGAAGTCACAGGCCTGCCATTTGGCGAGGGAGGTTTCCCTGGTATTTCGAACACCTTTGTTTTTTAGTTCTCCAGCCTTATAGACGAGTAATCGGCTCATCTGAAGACCTGCTTCCATCCTGGCGATCATTTGCTGAACGAGCTGGTGTCTTCCTATTTCTTTACCAAAGGTCTTTCTGTCCTTGCAGTATTGAACACTTGCTTCGAGGCATGCCATGATTTGCCCGCAAGCTCCGGCTGCCACAGTGAATCTGCCGTTATCAAGGGAAGCCATGGCTATTTTGAAACCATCTCCCTCTTTACCTAGCAGGTTCTCTTTTGGAACTCGGACGCCATCAAAAAACAACTCGCCTGTATTTCCAGCCCGTATCCCCAGTTTTCCTTTAATCGCTTTGGAAGAGAAACCCTCCCACGTCCTCTCCACAATAAACGCAGATATCCCATGATGTTTTTTGCTTTTATCTGTGTAGGCGAAAACAAGAAAGTGATCAGCCGTATCACATAGGGATATCCACGTCTTCTGACCGTTTAAAATATAGTGATCCCCATTCTTATGCGCGGTCGTTTGAAGGGCAGCCACGTCCGATCCTGCTCCCGGTTCCGTCAAGCCGAATGCCCCTATTTTCTCGCCTTTCGCCTGTGGGATGAGGTATTTCTTTTTCTGTATGTCATTCCCCCATTGGAGCAGCGACATGCTGTTGAGTCCGGTATGTACGGAAACAGCTGTTCTAAATGCCGTGTCTCCACGTTCGAGTTCTTCGCAGACGATGGCCAGCGCATTATAATCCATGCCGCTCCCGCCGTACTCTTCCGGGATGCATACCCCCATTAAACCTAAATCCGCAAGTTTTTTATAGATACCGGCATCTATAAATCCTCTCGCATCCCATTCCTGAATGTAAGGCATAACTTCCTTATCTACAAAATCCCTTACTGTTTTTTTCAGCATTACCTGTTCATCACTATAGTCGAAATTCATTAGTAAGCCTCCTTATATGATGCGCTTTTTTTTCCATTCATCGATAATTTCTCTGCTGTAACCAAGCATGTTTAAAATTTCTATTGTATGTTCCCCGGGTTCTGGCGGGGCATGGTTGACACGGAAGGATGATCCGGATAACTTCAGCGGGCTTCCGACCATCCGAATGGGGCCTGCCGCCGGATGGTTCGCAGTCACGAACATATCCCTTGCCATCAGCTGTTCATCCTGCACAACGTCGGTAAGCGTATGAACAGGTCCTATTGGTATTTGAGAATCCCGGCATATTTTCAACCAATAGGCTGTTTTTTTCTCCTCCATAGTTTTTTGCAGAATAGCGGTCAACTCTTCCCTGTTCTTAACCCGGACAGCATTCGTGCAGAAACGGGGATCTTCGGAGAGTTCCGGCTTTTGGACAGCATTGCAAAAATGATAAAACTGCCTGTCATTACCGACTGCAACTATAACCTCCCCGTCTTTTGTTTTGAACATCTGGTAGGGGGCTATGTTTGCATGATGATTTCCCATGCGGGTCGGTTCTTCTCCTGTCATCAGAAAATTGCTTCCGATATTCACTAAAGCACTGACCGCTGAGTCGAGCAGGGATAAGTCTATTTTCTGCCCTTTATTGGTGTGTTGCCTCTCGAGCAGCGCTGCCTGAATTCCAATAGCTGCGTACAGACCTGTGAGAATATCGGAAATTGCAACACCTGTTTTTTGAGGGCCGGACTGAGGCGTACCTGTAACGGCCATCAATCCGCTCATGGCTTGGATGATAAAGTCATATCCTGGTAAATGGCTGTAGGGACCGGTTTCTCCAAAACCTGTAATGGAACAATAGATGAGAGCGGGATGAAGCTCGCTCATACTCTCATAGTCCAGTCCGAATTTTTCCATCGAACCGGTTTTGAAATTGTGGAGAAGAACATCACTCCGGCTCGCCAGCTCCCGTATGATTGCTTGTCCTTCGGCTGTTTTCAAGTCAACAGTTAAGCTTTTTTTGTTCCTGTTTGCACAGAGATAATAAGCGCTGACCCCCTGTTGGAACGGCGGTCCCCAAGTCCTCGTGTCATCACTTCCACCGGGCGCTTCCACTTTGATTACTTCCGCCCCTAGATCTCCTAGGATCATAGAGCAGTAGGGACCGGCAAGGACTCTCGATAAATCCAACACACGTATGCCGCTTAGTGCGGTTGTCATACCACCACATCCTATCTGGATTGGGATTATATGGGCGTACCCTCATGGGAAAAGCCAGAAGAACCCATACGAAGTATGAATCCGACTGGCTTGGGAACAACATGATCATTTCTTGAAACAAGGGAGGGAAGTTGTCCGGATGTACACTTTAATTTATGCCGGTCCCCTATTATTTATGATTCTTAAAATCAATGATCATGAATCAGAACGGCAGACCATAGAATGAGATAGTGGGCAGTTCATTTGATCAATTATGGTTCAGCTTGGAGGTTTGAATGGTATGATGCATAGCTCGAAGTTAGTGGATCGTTTACCTACCTATTTATTTTCTATTTTTCAAAAGAAGAAGCAGGCGCTTCAGGCGCAGGGGATAGACGTGATTGATCTTGGAATAGGGGCTCCGGACCTGCCGACGCCTCCATTCATCATCGACCGGTTGGTGGATGAAGTCCACAAACCGGCGAATCACAAATATTCTCCATACAGCGGCTGCGAAGAGTTTAGACAAGCGGTCGCTGATTTCTATGAGAAACGCTATGATGTTCAATTGGATCCGGAAACGGAAGTGCTTGCCCTGATTGGTTCCAAGGAAGGGTTGGCCCATATGCTGGAAGCCGTCATCGACCCGGGAGACGGTGTCCTTATGCCGGATCCCGGGTATCCTGTTTATCAATCCGCCATTCACTTGGCTCATGGTGTAGGGATTAAATACCGGCTGTATGAGGAGAGCGGGTACAAGCCCCTTTTTGAAAGGCTCCTTGGTCAGGAGGACCAGCGATTAAAACTGATGCTCATGAACTATCCAAACAACCCTACCGGAGCAACCGTGGAACGGAAAACATTCGAGCAAGCTGTAACCTTTGCGCGTAATAAAGGAATCTTTCTAATTCAAGATGCCGCCTATGACCTGGTTACTTTCGGAAGCTATCGTGCACCAAGCATTCTTCAGGTAGAAGGAGCGAAAGAAGTCGCGGTCGAGTTCGGTTCTCTGTCAAAGAGTTTCAACATGTCGGGGTGGAGGATCGGATATGTCGTAGGTAACGCTCGATTGATCCAGGCGTTGTCGGTAGTAAAGAGCAATAAAGACACTGGTCAGTTCCTCCCGATTCAGAAGGCAGCGGCAACTGCGCTTCAAAGTGATCTATCGGAAGTTATAAAGAACAACTGCATCTATGAAAAACGTTTGGAGATGATGATGGGTGCTTTAGAATCTCTAGATATGAGAGCTTTGAAACCGAAGGGAACGCTGTTTATATGGGCAAAGGTACCGGCGGGAGAAACATCTGCAGAGTTTTGTGAGAAGATGCTCGACAATGCGGGAGTCATTATTACCCCTGGCACGGCTTTCGGCGAAGGTGGAGAAGGGTATGTAAGGATCAGTTTGTCTGTTCCTTTAGATAGGCTGGAACAAGCGGTCATTCGTATGAAGAAAGCGAGGAAGGGGGGATCTGTATGAAAGAAGAAAAAACAATGACAAGCGCAGAGGCCATCGTTGAATGTCTAAACAGGGAGAAAATATCCAAAGTGTTTTGCGTTCCCGGAGAGAGTTACCTTCCTGTGATGGACGCCATAAAGAAGAGGCAGAATATCGAGCTAATCTCTGCGAGACATGAGGGTGGAGCATCCTTCATGGCAGAAGGTTATGCCAAGGCAAGCGGAAAACCCGGGGTGGTTCTGGCTACGAGAGGGGTCGGGGCATCGAACTTAACCATTGGGGTTCACACCGCGTACCAGGATTCTACACCAATGGTCGTTTTGCTTGGTCAGGTACACTCAGGTTTTCGTGGCCGTGAAGGCTTTCAGGAAGTGGATCTTGAGGCTTTTTTGCGTCCGATTTCAAAATGGGTGGCTGAAATACGTGAGCCTCCAAGGACAGCGGAACTTGTACAAAGAGCATTCCGGATTGCAAGGACAGGAAGACCGGGGCCTGTGGTGCTTTCTCTGCCGGAAGATGTATTAAAGCAGACGTCCTCCATGGTATTTCAAAAGGCCCTGTAAAGATTCCGAAACCGAAGCTCTCGGACAGTCAAATCCAAGACATCCTCGATCTGCTGAAGGGGGCAGACCGGCCGGTTATCATTGCCGGTGGTGGAATCGTTGCATCAGGGGCCGAAGCTTCATTAAGAACATTTGCGGAGAAATTTGATATTCCGGTGCTGGCTGCATTTCGGAGGCACGATGTGTATCCAAACGACTCCATTCACTATGTCGGCCACTTAGGTTTAGGGCTGGACCGCGGTGTCAAAGAAACCGTCCAACGTGCGGATGTGATTCTTGCGGTCGGAACGAGACTTTCCGAAGTGACCACCCAGGATTATTCCTTAATTCAGCCGTGGCAGAAACTCATACACATCGATATATCCTATGATACTCTCGGAACAAGTTTTGCGCCGGATGTCGGTTGTGTAGCGGATGCAAAGGAATCATTACATTCGTTAAATGCTCTCTCTCTTAATAGAACGTGGGAGGAATGGAGGAAGGAACGAAGGTTGGTTTATGAAAGAACGCTTACGTCGAGAGACGAAACGCTGAATGGTCAAATAATCGGTCATCTGCAAGCAACGGTTCCAGAAGATACGATTATAACCAATGATGCAGGGAACTTTGCCGGGTGGCTTCACTCCTTTTTTCAATTCAGGAAGGATCGGACTTATATCGGCCCTACTTCAGGAGCTATGGGATATGGTCTGCCGGCAGCGATTGGAGCAAAGCTTGCTTCCTCTACAAAGAAAGTGGTATCCCTGTCCGGTGACGGTGGATTTATGATGACGATGCAGGAGTTGGAAACAGCGGTAAGGTATCACATCCCTGTCATCAGTATCGTATTTAACAACCGCATGTACGGTACTATTCGGATGCATCAGGAAATGCATTATCCAGGTGAAGTCATCGGTACAGAACTGGGACAAGTTCCATTCCATGAATGGGCAAACAAAGTTGGAGCAAAAGGGTTTTATGTCAAAACGGCTTCCCGATTCCGTGAAGTATTGGAAGAAGCCCTGCAGATAGATGGACCGGTCCTCATTGAAATTGAAGAGGACCGCGAGCGGATATCGGTAGGAGCAACGATCGACCAAATTAGAGAGCGTCATATGGAGGAGGAATAGTATGAGTCATATTCAAACGGAAACACTGCGTAACTTTATAGGTGGTAAATGGGAGGAAATCAAGTCAGGAGCCGCGGTGCCGGTTGTCAATCCAGCTACATCCGAAACGATCGTTCATGTTCCGTTGTCGACGCGCAAGGAAGTCTCCGATGCGGTGAAGGCTGCAAAGAAGGCTCAAAGAAAATGGGCACTAGTACCCGCACCACAGCGTGCAGAAATTCTATACAAAGTCGGTCAGAGGATGAAAGAAGAAAAGGAACGTCTTTCTCAATTATTAACGATGGAAAACGGAAAGGTGATTGAGGAAGCCCGCGGTGAAGTGCAGGAAGGAATTGATATGGCTTTTTACATGGCCGGTGAAGGAAGACGACTTTTCGGTCAAACAACACCATCTGAGTTAAAGGATAAATTCGCAATGAGTGTCCGCGCGCCCGTCGGTGTTGTCGGCATCATCACCCCCTGGAATTTCCCTATTGCCATTGCTACATGGAAATCATTTCCGGCAATTGTAGCTGGAAATGCAGTCGTTTGGAAACCTGCGACGGAAACACCGATTATGGCTTTCGAACTGGCAAGGATCTTTGAGGATTGCGGACTTCCGGAAGGCGTACTTAACGTCGTCTTCGGCTCTGGTTCGACAGTGGGAGAAGCCATGATCGAAGAAGAGGACATCCGCGTCATCTCTTTCACAGGGTCCAACCAGGTCGGGCGCACCATTGCAGGGAAATGCGGGGAGCGTCTGAAGAAAGTATCCCTTGAAATGGGTGGAAAGAACGCGGTTATTGTCATGGATGACGCAGACTTGGACCTTGCCGTAGAAGGGATCTTGTGGAGCGCCTACGGAACAAGCGGCCAACGTTGCACGGCGTGCAGCCGTGTGATGGTACATGAGAAGGTGAAAAATGAGCTGGAAGAGCGCCTTCAGAAAGCAATTGCCAGGCTTTCCATCGGCAACGGCTTGGATGAATCGATCAAAGTAGGACCGATTATTAACCGGTCCGGCCTCGAAAAAATAAAAGGCTATGTTGATGTTGGGAAAGCGGAGGGAGCCAAGCTGCTTACGGGCGGCTATATTATGGAAAACGGCAGCCATAAAAAAGGCAACTACTTTGCCCCCACCCTGTTCACAGATGTCACAAAAGACATGCGTATAGCCAAAGAAGAAATTTTCGGACCGGTCGTTTCGCTTATTCCTGTCCAGAGTTTTGAAGAAGCCGTTGATATCAACAACAGTGTAGAATATGGTCTCTCCAGTTCCATTTTTACAAAGGATGTCAACAAAGTCTTTACGGCTCAAAGAGATTTAGATACAGGAATTGTTTACGTAAACGCCGGAACGACAGGAGCTGAAATCCATCTTCCTTTTGGAGGTACGAAGGGGACAGGCAACGGCCATCGAGACTCCGGGGTTGCTGCGTTGGATGTATTTACAGAGTGGAAAGCCGTATATGTCGATTTCAGCGGAAAGCTCCAAAGGGCCCAAATCGACGTGGATTAAGATCAATATATAAAAGGGGATGGGACAATGAGAGTAGCTGTTCTAGGGTCTGGTTTAATGGGAAAAGAAGCAGCGCGTGATTTAGTGCACAGTCCCGGCGTGAAGAAGGTCGGGCTTGGAGATATCGACCTTAAAAGAGCAGAAGCGGTCTGTAAATCGCTGAGCAGCGGTAAAATCAGTGCTCATGTCGTCGATGCCGGGAATACGAACGAGCTAGCGGCCTTTCTCAAGGACTATGACGTCGTCATCAATGCTTTGTTCTATTCTTTTAATGAAATAGTAGCGAGGACAGCAATCGATGTTGGTGTTCATTCGGTGGACCTTGGAGGGCATATCGGGCACATAACCGATAAAGTGCTCGAACTTGATGAACGGGCTAAAGAGGAGGGTGTGACTATTATACCGGATCTAGGTGTAGCTCCGGGGATGATAAATATTCTCTCCGGATTCGGTGCTGGAAAGCTTAATCACCTGTCTTCGATCCGGCTGTTCGTAGGAGGGATACCGGTTCGTCCAGAACCCCCGCTTGAATATAATCATGTCTTCTCCATGGAAGGTCTGCTCGATCATTATTCGGATCCTTCTACAATCATTCGTGGTGGAAAACTTACGGAGGTGGAATCCCTTACAGAAGTGGAAAAAATCTATTTCGCAAAGTTCGGGCCGCTGGAAGCTTTCCATACGTCGGGCGGGACTTCGACGCTGTTGAAATCCTACCCGAATATAGAGACGCTCGAGTACAAAACGATCCGCTACCCGGGCCATGCTGAAAAAATGAAGCTGCTCGTAGATTTGAACTTAACCGGAGCCGACAATACAGTCGAAATAGGCGGAACACTGATAAAGACGAGAGAGGTCTTACTAAAGTCCATTGACCCAATAGTCGACTTGAAAGATAAAGAGGATGCTGTGCTCCTGCGCGTGAGCGTTGGTGGAAACAGGGCAGGCGTCGAGAAGACATACGAGTACGAGATGGTGACGTATAAAGACCCGGAAACAAAGGTGACAGCAATGGCCCGTGCGACTGCTAATACGATATCTGTTGTCGCACAAATGATCGGAAGCGGTGCCATATCCAAGCGAGGTGTATGTCCGCCGGAGTCCATCGTTCCAGGTGCGTTGTATATCGAGGAAATGGCGAAGCGCGGAGTCATGATTAATGAGGACCTAAAGTAAGAAGGAATAGGGCGGCAGAGACCGCCCTTTCCTGTTTTAAGAAAACCTTCACACTAACTTTACAGTCACTGTAGATGGAAGGGTAGGATTTCAAGTAGAGGATGTGGAATGTTATTATAGGCCTAATAAAATTCTGTAAAAATGCGGAGGTGGTTTGTTGTACTTGGAAGAAATAAATAATCTAACGTTTCACAGCCAGCTTTCTTTGAAGCAGGTAGAAGATCGATTGTTGATCACCGCGCAGTTTCCAAAAAATTACCTCAGACAGATTGAAATGAGGGACCCGTTCCTCTATGTGACTCTTTATGTAAGGGGAGGAGAGCGGATCAAAATCATTGACGAGGATAGTGCTAAACTTTATATCCCTTTAAAGAAAGAGATTCATCCGGATGTTTACCGCCGTATCATCGCCTTTGCCAAGATGCATGCGCGACAATTCAAAAACCAGGGAAACCGCCTTTGAGCTGAGTTTCTCTGGTTTTTATAGTTTATTTATTCTTCCACTTTGAGTTTTGTTCCATCTTCGAAGGTCACTTCCATGGAGAATTCCTTATAATCTGTGGAAATCGCAAACATCTCAAGCACAGCATTTTTATAGAAGGATTCGTCCAATTCTTTAGATAAGATAAGGCTTTCAAGAACGCCATCGAGTTCCCTCCATGCCTCTTCCCCTTTCCAGTTGATCAGGTTCCGGTCGTCTCTATAGGCTGCAGACTGCTGATTGCCGGAATGGAATCGAATGCGCACGACCTTATTATTTGGATAAATGACTCCTATATGGATTTGTTCCACGTGTTGGGGAGAGGAAGAAAGGGACTGTTTCAGGACCCTATCTTCCTTTTTTGCTGTTTCCGGGCTGGACATCCATCCACTTAAAAGTAGAAATCCTGTCAATAGGCAAATGAAAACGACTTTCATTCTTCCTGCCGCCTTCCTTTATCGGATTTGATCTTAGTTTATGCTGAAAAATCATTGACTAAACGTCGCAGTAAAAGTTTTATTCCTTTGTAACTGGGGAAACTACGTGTCATGGATTCGGAGGTGCAGTCATGAAAAAAACAACAACTAAGGCCATCCTTGCTGTATTAGTCGTCTTCGTCCCTATTATTCTGATAGGTGCGGGAAATGATTGGTTCGGTCCAAAAGAGGAGCGAATTGTCGCATTGGGAGATTCATTGACCTATGGAATTGGAGATGACAGCGGACAAGGGTACGTGGAAAACCTTAAACAGTGGTTTGAAACGAATGGAGAAGATGTGAAAGTAGATAATTACGGAATTCCTGATCAGCAGACGGACGGGATGCTAACCCAGATGAATGATCCGGAAGTTCTGAAGTCATTGCAGAAGGCAGACTATATCCTGTTATTCATTGGAACCAATGACTTGATTGAAAGTAACGGGGGAGACTTGTCAGAAATCAATAAGGAGGCAATCGCTGCGGGTAAAAAGGATTATGTAAAGAATTTAAAATCAATCTTGAAAACGGTGAGGGGTTCGAACGGAGATGCTCCCATCCTCTTTCTCGGTCTTTATAACCCTTACCCGGATAATGGAAAAATAGATGAAATTATTAAGGAATGGAATAGCACGAGCAAGGGTCTGATCGATTCTTATACAGGTATCACGTTTGTAGAAACCAATGATCTTTTTGAAGAAAAAACGACACGTATTTTCAGTGACGAACTTCATCTGAATGAAAAAGGGTACGAACGATTGACGAAACGGATTATCCAGGCATATGATTTTGATGAATAAAAACTCGGGCACAAGGTTCAGTATACGAACCATTGCCCGAGTTTTAGTCCTGTAAACGCAAAGAGCAAGCCGCCTGCGTAGCTGAAGGTAAGATACACGTAGAATGTTATCCGCTTCTCCTGCGCAAGTAATTTAACAGCCTCAAACTTAAAGGTGGAAAAGGTTGTAAAGGCGCCCATCAATCCTGTTCCGGCGAATAACAATACCAACGGGGGCGTATCCCTGCCTATTAAGAATCCCAACAGGAAGGAACCCAGGAGGTTCACTGTGTACGTTCCCCATGGGAAGTCCCCATTCATCCACCCTTTCATACGCTCGCTTGCCTCATACCGAAGGATGGCACCGAGGAAACCTCCCGCACCCACTAAGAAAATTTTTAAGAAAATCAAGATGCGACCCTCCTTCTTCCGAGTTCGAAACCGAATTTAGATAATAGAAGCCCCCCGGCAAGGCTGATGATAATATAAGTAATGGAAAGAATAGACGCGCCTGTTCCGTAAAGAGCCAGTGCATCTGTCGTCAAAGTCGAGAAAGTCGTATAAGATCCGACTAATCCTGTACCAATTGCGCTCTTCCATTCTCTTGAAATATCATGCTTCTCTAAAAAGCCTATCGTCAGGACGGGCAGCAGGAAGCTGCCGGTCAAATTGGCAAAAAGCGTGGCGTACGGGAAACCTGTAACCGGCCCCATCAAAAACAACCCGACGAGGTAACGCAGGACAGCCCCGATAAAACCACCCATACCGACATAAAGGTATACCATCTTACAAAACACCTGCCTATCTATATGACATTATAATTACTTTCGAAGTTATTTGAAAGGAATGCTTTTTTACGGGAAGATAAGCCTTATAATTTAAGGGAAGGAACAGATGAAAGAGGGTTACCAATGATTCTGAAGATTTTAAAAAACATGGATTTTTCCATCCTATTCGCAGTTCTGGCCCTTTCCGCTTTCGGTACAGTGATGGTGTACAGCGCGAGTATGGTCAGTAGTGTGATGGTGTACGATGTAACCCCTGATTTTTTCTTTAAAAGGCAGGTGGTTTCGTGGATAATAGGCTTGTTCGCTTTGTTCCTCGGAATTGTCCTTCCTTACAGGAATTACAGGAAGTTGTTCAAACTACTGCTTTTATTGACCATCGTGCTTCTGCTGCTTGTATTTGCCATCGGGCATACTTCCAATAACGCCCAATCCTGGCTGCCGATCCCGTTTTTGGGGCGCTTTCAGCCTGCGGAGCTGGCCAAGATGACATTGATTATCTACCTTGCAGCTATTTACACGAAGAAAAAAGATTACATTGAAGATTTTGCACGCGGATTGCTGCCGCCTATCATCATGACCATGCTCATCATCGGTATGATATTTAAACAGCCTGACTTAGGGACAGCCGTTATTGCGCTTGCTGTATCCGGACTAGTTATTATGTCAAGCGGCCTGAAGCGGTCCCACCTTATATTCCTGTTGACACTTGCTAGTGTAACAGCCGTCTGTTTGTATATGTTCGGACTTAGTGAAGAGCAGATGTCGCGCTTTGAGGGAGCCTATCAGCCCTTTCAAAACGCTGATGATTCCGGCTATCAACTGATCAATTCCTACCTTGCAATACATAATGGCGGTTTGATTGGTACGGGTCTCGGAGCAGGTGTCCAGAAGCTCGGTTATCTGCCGGAAGCACACACGGATTTCATCATGGCTGTTGTGGCAGAAGAACTTGGCATTATTGGAGTAACTGTGGTACTCGGATTGATTGCCTTGATTGTACTCAGGGGACTTTTCATTAGTATGAAGAGCCATGATATGTTCGGGCGTTTATTGGCAATAGGGATATCGGGTCTGATAGGAATACAAACAGCTGTAAACCTCGGAGGGTTGACGGGAATGATTCCGCTCACTGGAGTTCCACTTCCTTTTGTGAGTTACGGTGGAACGTCATTATTGATGATGATGTTTTCTGTGGGTATCCTGATCAATATTCACGCTGTATCGAAAGTAAAGAAAAACCAGGAAGACAAAATAGCCGCATAACGGAAAACGCCGGCCCTCAAAGGGACGGCGTTTTTTTATTCGTGTCTCGGAATGATATGAATCATATCCGTATCGGATGTTTTCTTATCGTTCGTAAAAACAAGACGTGTTTTTAGTTCATATGTCAGAGCCGGATTGGAGCAGTCGATGTTATCTGGTATCTCAAAGCTGAATGGATACTCTTCACGGGTCCCTGATTCCATCGTGCGGGCCATTAAAATGGTTGTGACGGCTTGGATCCATACGGGGTTTTCCCCGGGTTCTTTCTTCATCAGATCACATTCAAGCCGTTTCACAGTTTGTGTACTAATTCCTCCCCGGAAATGGAATGCACCGGTTACCGTATCCCCAGGGTGAAAATTCGTTTTCGATAACACAAGATCAACATTTGGGGATCCAACTCCAACCAGGTTCAGTAGTTTCGCAATCATAGGTAAGACCTCCGAACAAAAGTGATAGCTGCTCAAAATTATAATTCCCGACGGAGAAATAAAGGTCCATCGCCATTCCTGTGAAAAAGAGGCAGATCCATCACGAACAGCTCCCACTGAGCCTTCGCCTCGCTGCACAAAAATCAATGATCTTTCTTTTTCTAAAGACTGTAGCCATATATTACCTAACGCTTCACTCCTCGTCAACATTTTTTCGAAATTTCTTTATTCTTTTCTCTAAGGGTGTGGTATGGTTGATTTTATCAGGAGGGATGGAGATGGAATTTCCCATTTTGGAGACAGAAAGATTGTCACTTACTAATGTATCAAGAAAGCATTCTGCTGCATATTTAGACATCATGTCCAGAGAAGAAGTGACCAAATATTATGGGATGGATGCATTGAAAACTCCGGAGCAGGCGAGAGAAATCATCCGGTCTTTCCAATCCACTTGGAAGGAAAAGCGGGGAATCCGCTGGGGCCTTACAGTGAAGAACGAGTCAAGATTTATAGGTACAGTTGGTCTCAACAATTGGAATCCAAGAGCCATGAGGGCGGAGATCGGTTATGAGATTCATCCTGACTTTTGGCGTCTCGGATTGGGATCTGAAGCAGTAAAAGAGATTATCCGTTTTTCCTTTCTTGAGCTGAAGATACGTAGGCTCGGGGCTGTCACTTTTCCTGATAATATTCCTTCCAACCGTATGTTGGAGAAGTTCGGATTTAAGAAAGAAGGGACGCTGCGGAACTATTTAGTCCGTGAAGATCAAAGTCACGACGCTTTCATTCACTCGCTATTAAGTGAGGAATACGATCTGTCTTCGTAGTGTTGGAAAGGACGGTATTCTTCATGAGAGGAAAGAAACTTTACAAGATTGGAACGATACGATATCATGTAAATCGTAATCGTTACTAAAAAACATCCTCGAGGGTGTTTTTTTTAACGTTTTTTAAATCGTAATAATTACTTTTTAGGGAGAGATACAGGATGGCTAAAAAATCGAAGATTGCCAAGGAAAGAAAACGTCAGGAATTAGTCGCGAAGTATGCGAGCTTGAGAAGAGAACTAAAGGAAAGGGGTGACTATGAGGCCCTTCGTAAACTGCCGAGGGATTCTTCTCCTACAAGGTTGACTGGAAGGTGTGCAGTCACAGGAAGGCCCCGCGGATATATGCGAAAATTCAAAATGTCACGTATCACGTTTAGAGATTATGCCCATAAAGGCCAGATTCCCGGCGTGAAGAAATCAAGCTGGTAATCTCAAAACAGAGGAATAAGAGGTGAAAATGATGTTTGAGTGGGTGATTATTGGGGGAGGGGTACACGGTTGCAGCGTTGCCACAAGGCTTTTACTTCAGGAGAAAACGCGAAAGGAAGATGTAGTAATTATCGACCCGCATGATCATCCAATGGAAAAATGGAAAACATTAACTTCTAAAGTGGGGATGAAATATCTTCGGTCCTCTTCCGTTCATCATCTTCATCCCGACCCTTACAGCTTGAGAAAATACAAGAAGCAGAAGGAATATACGAAAGGGTTTGTCGGTCGATATGACCGCCCGATGCTTGAAATGTTTAATAATCACTGTGAAGATATGTTTCATGCTGTTGATCTTAAGTCGTGTTGGGAAAAAGGGAAAGTAAGAGGTCTCTGGAAGCTGAACGATGTTTGGAAGATCCAGCTTGACGACGGGGAAGAGATGATAGCTGAAAATGTCGTTCTTGCTGTTGGTGCGACGGAGTATCCATCTATACCTGCCTGGGCGGAGGGGTTGAAAAGAAAGCCTGTCCACGTCTTTTCCCACGATACGTTTCAAAAGGAAGGGGAAGTGGCGGTGATTGGTGGTGGAATGTCAGCCGTTCATTTGGCGGCATCGCTTGCTGAGACTTCAGAGAAGCCGGTCCATCTTATCAAACGTCACCCGTTCAGAATCAAGGACTTTGACAGTGATCCCGGATGGTTAGGTCCAAAATATTTAAATAAATTTAATGAAAGCACCTGCTATATAAAGCGAAGAGATATGATCCGTCATGCCCGTAATAAAGGGTCGATAACAAGGGATCTTCACATAAAGGCTAACAGGTTGGAAAAAAAGAAGATGCTGACTGTTCACACAGGTGAAATAGAGAAAGTAGAGGATAAAGGGATGGAAATCCAGCTGTCCTTGGACTGTTGTACGATCGAAGTGAACGAATGCATTTTTGCTACTGGATCAGAGCAGAAGCTTCCTCTCTGGTTAAAAGAGACCATATGCCAAGCCGACCTGCCTTGTGCCCCGTGTGGGTTTCCAATACCCGATAAAAATCTGGCGTGGGCATCGGGCCTTTTTGTCACAGGTCCGTTAGCTGAGCTTGAAATTGGTCCAGCTGCAAGGAATATTGCAGGTGCAAGAAAAGTGGCAGAGCGCATCTCTGCTTTATAAGAAAGGAAAAGGATGAATGAGAGTACCTGTTACGGTATTAAGCGGTTTCTTAGGTTCGGGTAAAACTACAGTTTTAAACCATATTCTGCATAATAAAGAAGGGGTCAAAGCAGCCGTTATCGTGAATGATATGAGTGAAGTGAATATAGATGCTTCTTTGATTAAACACGGGGCGTTTAAGCGCACGCAGGAAAAATTGGTGGAACTTCAAAATGGGTGCATCTGCTGCACATTAAGAGAAGATCTTATTATAGAAGTGGAAAAATTAACTAAATTGGATATCGATTATATTATCATTGAATCGACAGGAATTTCCGAACCTATCCCCGTCGCACAGACATTCACTTATAAAGATGAGGAAACTGGAATTGATTTGAATTCTATCTGCAGACTGGATACGATGGTCACAGTTGTTGATGCCTATCGCTTCTGGCATGATTATCAATCTGGCGAGTCACTGATAGACAAAGGGGAAGGGTCAGGTCAGGAGGATGAGCGGGAAGTAATCGATTTACTAATAGACCAAGTCGAGTTTGCCAACGTAATCGTCGTCAATAAAGTGGATCTTGTTAGGGATGAAGACAGGGAGTATCTTTCTGCCGTGTTGCGTCGATTGAACCCGGATGCCAAAATTGTCGAAACATCCTTTGGGAAACTGGATGTAAAAGAAGTGTGGGGTACTTATTCATTTGATTGGGAGCAGGCCAGTCAGTCTGCAGGCTGGATCAAAGAATTGAATGAAGTACACGTGCCGGAAACGGAGGAATACGGAATCGCATCGTTTCTTTATAAAAGGAAAAGACCCTTCCATCCGGAAAGGTTCCATCAATGGCTCGAGAAATGGCCGGATACAGTCATCCGTTCTAAAGGTTTTTTCTGGCTTGCTTCCAGGAATGAAGCCATTGGTCTGCTTTCCCAGGCCGGCCCGTCTTTATCCATCCAGAAGGCAGGTTCCTGGATAGCGTCCTACCCCGCAGAGGAGCAGTCTGCTTTGTTGGAAGAAGATCCGGCTCTCTATGATGAGTGGGATACTATGCATGGGGATCGATTGACGGAGCTGGTATTCATTGGTGCAAATATGGACAAGGAAACCATTCAAAAGGAACTGGATGGATGTCTGCTGAGTGAGGAAGAGATGCAGATGGATTGGAGGTCCTTTCCAGATACTCTTCCTTCCTACCAATAGCACAGAAAATGGGCATTCTTTTTGGACCATTCACATGCTTAATTCATTCCGTGTTCAGAAAGCTTCTGAAGTTGATTTATTAATTATCCACTTTCTTCTTTTGGAGGCGTAGTCTTCATATGACTTCGGATCAATGCAGCGGTCTGTAAGATTGCTTCTGGAGAAGGGCGCCCGAATGGACCTGTCTGTTTCTGCTGGTACATAAGCGTCCCGCCTTTATTGAAAAGAAAGTATGCTGGTTCGCCATGCGCGCCGTGATCTTCATAGGGGGCTCCTGTCTTATGAATGTAGACACCGAAAGCGTCGAGAACGGAAAAGAATTCATCGGATAGAACAGGGAATGTCAGGTTCTCTTTTTCCTTCATTCTTTTCAATTTATTCAAAGGCTCTGCGCTTATGGCAGTTACTTGTATATCGTTCTTATGAAGCTCTGCATGGTACACTTCCAGTTCCTTAAGGGTTTCTATACACACAGGCACCAGACCCGCGAAAGAAAACAATGAGATGCCACGATTCTTCATAGTGTTTCCGCTGTGTTTCAAAGAGAAAATTACTTCCATCTACAGAGGGAAGGTAGAAATTTGGAGCAGGATCTCCAAGGGTGATATCAGCCATATGGTGACCTCCTTTATGATTCATTGCATCTCTTACCAAACGTATGCGGCTCCTTGTTCAGTGGTTCTTAAAATAATGGATCATCCATAAGCATAACCAATTGGGGTTAATATCAAACCATCTTCCAACTGGACAATCTCCATCTATATCTTATAGAATCATTCTATTAATCCAAGGTACAGATGAAGGTGGAGGGTATATGAAGAAAAGGTGGAAATATATTGGTATTAGTCTTCTTGTCTTAGCTGCAGCTGGAGTAGCAGCTTTTCTGATTTGGACACAGCAGACATATAAAGCATCTCCGGAATTGAAAGAAAGGACGGAAATTCCGTCCCGTATAGATGGGTGGATCACTTACATTCCGCAAGGTGCCGTCAAAGGAGGAATCGTCCTTTATCCAGGAGCGAAAGTAGAGCCGGAAGCATACAGCTATATTGCCGAAAATTTAGCAGATGATGGATATGTAACAGGAATTCCTGAAGTCACCCTTAATCTTGCCATGTTGGACAGCGATAAAGCAGAGCAATTGATCGATGACTATCCGAATGTTAAGCACTGGTATGTTGGCGGTCATTCCCTTGGGGGGGTCGCAGCTGCATCTTTTGCCTCCAGGAATATGAATGAGGTCGACGGGTTAATTTTACTGGCCTCCTACCCTGCCGGAGATGATTTGTCCGGAACGGACTTTCCCATCCTTTCGATATACGGGGAGAGGGATGGACTGACGACGCTTGATAAGGTCGAAGAGACAAAACAGCTGCTTTCCAATCAGACGACTTGGAAGGAAATACCTGGTGGTAATCACGGTCAGTTTGGTGTTTACGGTCCTCAAAAAGGAGATAAGGAAGCTGAAATAACCGTATGGGAGCAGCAGGACATCATTATAAACGATATGACGGACTGGATACAGGACATGGAAGAGTAAGCAAATGCATGTCCCAACCAGGAAATATAACACTAAAGAAAATCCGAACAGACCTGAATTGGTCGTTCGGATTTTCTTTAGGAGTGGGAATGATCATTTACCTATATGAGAATCGATCCCATAAGGATGGCCGTCATGAGGAGCGGAAACATCCAATCTTTCTTACGGATAGTCATGGGTCTGTAAAAGGTACGATTCCAACTACCTGTAAACCCTTTGGATTCCATTGCGACAGCCGTACGTTCTGCCTTTCGGATGGCTCCTGCTAGTAGAGGTATGAGATAACGTTGGTATTGCATCCATCTTCCTTGCAGGCTGGAAGCGTATTCGATGCCCCGGATCCGGTGGGCTGCACGGATTTGTTGGAATTCGTCCTTCATCATGGGAAGAAAGCGGTAGCCTGCCAAAATGCCATAGGCGAGTTTTGGTGGCAGCCGAAGCTGCTGCATCAAGCTTAATAAAAACTCCACCATATTTGTCGTAAAGACAAACAATAAGGAAAGCGATGCAAATGCGATGATGCGGAAGGATAAAGATAATGCCATTAGCCAATCTTCTTTTGGGACGACCCATCCGAACAAGGAAACCGTTTCCTTAGCATCTGCAGGAACGTCCGCGAATGCGATGGTTGTCCATAACATCCCAAAGGCGAAGATGGAAAATATCATTAAATAGATCACATACAACTTCTTATTTACATTTCCGAACAAAAAAGTGACGGCAATTGTTGCAGCAGAGAAAACCGCCGGGGTGACAGGATCGTATCGTAAAGCCAGCACGAAGACAACGGCGAGGATCGTCAATGCTTTCACTGTCGGGTTAACGTTATGAAAAGACATGAGTCCGCTCCTTTGCGTCCCTTGAGGATGTCAGTTTCAGCCTCGGGGGTGTTTCCAAATGGTAATCTTCCAATGATTCTATTTCCCATAGTTCTTCCGTAGGTCCGTCCCATTGAATACCGCCTTCCTGGATAACGATGGTCCTTGTTGCAAAACGGTCGACAAGCTCCATGTCATGAGTGATCATGATGATGGAGGTGCCCTGGTCGTGTTTTTCTTTCAGGATCTGCATAAGACTTTCGGTAGAACCAGCATCCTGACCGAATGTCGGCTCGTCCAAAATAAGTAGATTGACATCCAAAACGAGCATGGTGGCGACACTGAGTCTCCGTTTCTGTCCTTGACTCAAAAGGAATGGATGAGAATGTTCCAAGCCTTCCAATTGACAGAGTCGAAGCGTCTTCCGGACTATTTCCTTCGTCTCTTGTTCATCCATTTCTCGCTCTTTCAAACTGTAGGACACTTCCTCAAATACAGAATCTGTTATGAATTGGTGTTCGGGATTTTGAAAAACATAACCGATTTCGCGGCGAAGAAGCTTCTCTTTCCAGCGTGTGATCGATCTTCCTTTGAAAGCAACATCTCCGTTGGACGGCTTTATAATACCCGCTAAAAGCTTGGAAAGACTGCTTTTTCCACTTCCGTTCGCTCCAACGACGGCCACCCATTCCTCAGGATGGATATCCAAATGGATATTATGAAGGACTTCTTTCCATGCCACGTTATTTGCTGACAATAGCGTTCCCTCAGTCGCCGGCTTTTTTATTTCGGGAGCTGGTAAAGGAATTGGCAGCGATACATACTCATCTATGCTCAGCGGTAGCTTTCCCTTCCATCCAAGAGCCATGGCAGTGCGGGCAGAGTAGGGGAGCCAGACGCCTTCTTTCATCAAGGTAGGCCCATAGGTTTTCAAATTTTCCAGAAGTGGTCCCTCACTAAACATATGTCCATCTTTCTCAAGGACGATTACGCGTGTAAGAAGAGAAAGCCAGCCTTCCAACCGGTGTTCGATGACTACTAAAGTCAGTTTACGCTTACGCTTTATTTCTGAGAGGATCTCGATGAATTCTCTAGCCGAAACCGGGTCCAGATTCGCTGTTGGTTCATCTAATATCAGCACATCCGGCTCCATTACGAGTGTACAGGCAAGAGCCAGTTTCTGCTTCTGGCCGCCGGAAAGGACGTGGATTTTTTCTTTCTTGTATTGTTCCAGACCAACCCAGGAGAGCGCCTGTTCGATAAGATCCTGCATTTGCGAAGGAGGTACGGCTAAATTCTCAAGACCAAAAGCTACTTCCTCCTCTACTGTAAGCATACAAAACTGCGTTTCAGGATCCTGAAATACGACGCCTACTTTTTTTGCTGCTTCTCCCGGTTTATAGGTGCACGCATCTTTTCCTGCTATCTTGACGGTACCGGTCATGGTGCCGTCAAGTTCTTCAGGATAAAGTCCCGTCAGGCAATGCACCAGGGAACTTTTTCCCGAGCCACTTGGACCAAGTACCAAAACGCTGTCTCCTTGTGCGACATTTAAGTTTATATCCTTAAGTACCGGCTGCGGGTGTTGGTCATAAGTCAACGATAAATGGTCAACTTCAAAAATCATTTTCATTATGCCGCCCGCTTCCTACGACGTTCTTTACCCAGAGCAAATCCTGACAGCACTCCTGTTTTGGCAAGGGCATCGGCAATTGCTTTTCCTGCCAGCCCGGAGATGAGAGCTCCACTTAGAAGTCTAATGATGAACATAGCTGCTACGTAATCCGTACTTAAGGCGCTGTACCCCAGGCGGAAATATTCCCAGAAAAAGCTGAACACGGCAGCCATCATACCGGAGAGCATAAGTGTAAGGAGTTGGTAACTCTTATAACGGGTGATGGCGAAGGCGGTCTCTGCCCCAAGTCCTTGAATGACGCCTGTCAAAATGAGCATCGGTCCGGACGCATTCCCGAGCAGCATTTCCACAGTGGCGGCAATGGTTTCCGATAAGAATGCAGCGCCTGGTTTCCTTAGTATGTAGGCGGCGATAATGGAGACAATGAACCATATTCCATATATGAAGTCATATCCAATCGGACCCATTAATCCGGACAGAACTTTGCCTACAGGTAGAAAAGCTAAGTAAACAACAGCGAATACGACGGCAAGTACAGACATGACGACGATTTCTTTTAATTTCCAGTTCTTCATTCCTCCTCCTCCTTTTTAGATGGGCTGTTTGCAGAAATGCTCACAGTCATCACGGTGTGGGAGGATCCACCGGCTTCTGTTTCCTTAAACACGTTTTCCAAACCGTGAAAGATGTCGTGGATATCCCCCTCCAGCCTGGTAGAATAGTGGGCAGGTGTTACAGAAATGCCTTGTTCTCTCATCCTTTCAATCTTTTCGTAAATCGTTTCCATATACTTACCTCCACCTAAAGGGTATAGAGAAAACTTAGCTGCCACCGCCTGTTTGACAGCTGCTGTATTCCTGTTCATCACGTTAGATGTTTCATCCAGGTACACATCACCAGTAGAATCGCCCGGGCAGCCGATGGAAAACGTCCCCTGAAATGCGGCATGAACCCCTGTGACGGCGGTATGGTGAAAGACGGCTTTGGCTACGTCAAAGACGTGTTCCAAGCGTCCGCGAACCGTCGTCGTAACATGATCCGTTTTCATCCATACTTTGGATGTGTCGGTCTGTTGAAGGCTTGTCATGATCATATCCTGAAAGTCATTACACATAGGATGGACAGAAAAAGAGCAGCCGGCAATTTTTGAATTTCCACATACTTGAGTCATTTAATTTCCTCCTTTTTTAAACACAAAAAAACTGCATTCCATGGGAATGCAGTCCAACAATCGAAAAGAAAAGCCAAAAAAGAAGTCTGATCGCGAGAGTCAGGCTGCACTTCCCCACGCTAGTATTATCTAGTTCGGGTGCTAAGGGTCGGATAAACCTCTCAGCCGCAAATGCAGCTCCCCCAGTGCAAGTTCCACGTTATGCAGTTGTCTTGGATGCCTTCATCTTAGCGAATATTTTAATTTTTGTAAATGGTTGTTTTTCTTGAAACGTATGCAGGGGTCCGGTCGTAGAATGTAGTAGTATAAAATTTCCATAAAGGAGAGATGGTATGAGCAATCAGCAATCCCTTCGATTCACGTCAAAGAAAAGCAAGTGGTTATCCGTCTTCTTGGTTCTGGTAATGGGAGTGGTACTTATTGATGCGATAGGCGGCCTGGAGTGGGGGGTATTTATGATTCCCGGCCTTTCGAATTCTTACATTGCCAAGGTGATCTTTGCAGTTGTTATAAGTGCGCTCGTCGGCTGGATATATTTTGGGACACGATATATCATCGATCACGAGGAGTTGAAAATCGTCTACGGTCCTTTCCGGAAGCGTGTACCGCTTGACCAAATCAGGAGAGTGGAGGAAGTGAAAGATATACTTCAGGCACCTGCCCTTTCCTTTGACCGCCTGGAAATTCACTATGGAACAGCGGAGTCCATTAAAGTATCCCCGAAAAATAAATCGCTGTTTCTGAAGGAGATTGGGAGTAGATGAGAAAGTACGGAGCACTTTCATGAATATATACAAAAAACAGGAGACAGCTAAGGGAAAGTGGGATTCCTTTTTTAAGGATAACTGGGACAGTCCATATATGATCGTATCAAGCGGGATCTACGATTGCAGGAAGTTAGATGGGTTCACATATGTGGGGGAAAAAAGAGAAATTATCGGTCTCATCACATACGTGGAGAGTGAGGAGGAAGTGGAAATCGTATCTCTGGACAGCTTGAGGGAAGGAAGAGGGATAGGTTCTCTTCTGATTGATAGAGTCGAGAGTGTTGCAGATGGTCGAAGGATTAAGGTAATCACGACGAATGAAAATATTCATGCTATCCGTTTCTATCAGCGCAGAGGCTTCCGATTGAAGTCCGTCGTTAGAGGAGCGGTTGAAAAAGCGAGATTAGTAAAACCATCCATCCCCCGCTTTTCTTCTACAGGGATACCAATTTTGGATGAAATCGTTTTGGTGAAAGGAGATGGGGAAAGATGAGTGAAATGACTCTGGTGAAGCCTGCCTTGAAGTGGAAGGATGCTTACATAAATTATTATAAGGAATGGCTGGAATGTGGAGAAACGATGATACCATGGGTCATAGAGAAAGATCCGTATGCTTTTGACGAGATGATAGAATTCCTGGAAAATAATGAACGAGGAGTCTATCTTCCTCCCGGGTGGGTACCGGACACCACCTATTGGATGATGGATAAACAAGAACGAATAATCGGTGTTACCAACATACGCCACAAATTGACAGATCGTCTGAGAAAAGAAGGCGGTCATATAGTATCCGACCTTCGGAAAGAAGGAATGGTTATGCAACGACATTACTGCGCCTTTCATTGGAGAAAGCCTGGGAAATGAAGATAACGGATGTCCTTGTCGTATGTGATCAGTGGAATACAGGGTCTTGGAAAGCTATTTTGAAAAATGGGGGGAAGGAAGACCAAGACTTCGTGGAAGAGGACGGCAACGTAGTCAAGCGGTTTTGGATAAGCAGAAAATAAAAAGAAAGCAGGCCGGTGAATAAGGTCTGCTTTCTTATATGGTTATAATTTAATAAGTTTAATTTTGTAGGATTTTTCCCCGTCATTGAGGGCGATATATGGGACTCTTTCAAAGGGGAAATACTCAATTGCCCGTGGAATAATCTCCATCTTATCAAAGAGCTCCTTACTGCTTATCAAGTCATGGAGGTCAACGTGGAATTCTTTCCCGCTGACAGAGGAAAACCTGGCGGAACCATAGCCTTCTTCCAACATATGTTTCAAAATATCCATGGAATGCTCCTTATAACGAAAAGAATAGATGTAACTACTTTTATACTTTCCCGATATAATTTTTCTCAAACCTACCCATAAAAAGATCCAGGAACTGCAGGTTCCTGGATCTTTTTTGCGTTTAATAATATGGGGAGATCATTAGGTAAACAATGACGCCTGTCAGGCTGACATACAGCCAGAGGGGCATCGTCCAGCGGGCAATCTTCCTGTGTTTGTCGACGCGCATGGAAAGCCCACGGAATAGTGTAACAAGTGCTAATGGTACGATCAGCGCTGCAAGAACGATATGGGTGATCAGGATGAAGTAATAGATAGGTACGATTATTCCTTCCCCACCAAAATGAGTAGACTCAGCCATCGAATGGTAGGTCAGGTAAGAAATTAAGAACAATGCTGTTGTTGTGAAAGCGGCGAAAATGAACCGTTTATGCCATTTAATATTCTTTCGAATAATCATAAACAACGCTGCCAATAGAAAAACGAACGTAAAGGAATTGAAAACTGCATTTAGAAGAGGTAGCAGTTTCAGATCAAAACCTGTATCTCCTTCAATTTCAGGAGCGAATAATAGTGCCACAACAATGGCGTTAATGACAATTGAAAGCCCCACGACCCAAGGGACGTAATTGAAATCTTTTTTAATCTCCATGTGAAATTCACCATCTCTCTTTAAGTTGTCCAATCTAAGTATATTAAAAAAACCCGAGAAATTCACTAATGAAGATACAGCTGTCGTGACAAAAATAGTAACTTTATGGGTTCTCTGTGTAGAAATTTCTGAAAATAATGATTGTAAAACGCTTACAAAGGCATTATACTATCACTAAACCGATTTACTAAACCGATTTATTAAACTTAAAAGAAAGAGTCGATGTATAAAATGACAGTGACAATAGCCGATGTGGCAAAGCATGCAGATGTATCGAAGAGCACGGTCTCTCAATATTTGAATAAACGCTACACGTACATGGGGGAAAAGACAAAGGAAAGAATTGAAGCTTCGATTCAGGAGCTTGGTTACCAGCCTAATATCGTAGCGCGGAGTTTAAAGCAGAAATCCACAAAGACAATAGGTGTCATTGTAGCGAATATCCTGCACACATTTACTACAGAAGTAACAAGAGCGATCGAAGACTATTGCCACGGGGAAGATTTCCATACGATTATTTGTAACGCAGATGATGATCCTGTCAAAGAAAGGCATTATATTGAAATGCTGCGGGCGAAGCAGGTGGATGGCCTGATCATTTTCCCTACAGGGAACAATCTTAGCTTGTATAGACAAATGAAGGACGCTTCGTACCCGGTCGTGTTTCTCGACCGCACGATAACCGACGTCCACATCCCGACCGTATCGCTTGATAATCGAAAAGCATCCAAACTTGCAGTCGACCACCTAGTAGAAGAAGGGTATGAGCGGATCGCTGTTATTACGACATCCATCCTTGAGCATATTTCTACTAGGATAGATAGAATCGAAGGTTACAAAGAAGCGATGAGTAACCATGGCATCGCGGTTTCAGAAGATTATATTGTCAGCGCTGAACCTCAGGGCCTGACAGACCAATTGGAAGAGCTGTTGAGATTGGATACACCTCCGGATGCTCTCCTGGCCGGTAACGACCTCGTTTTGATCGAAATCTTGAAATATGCCAAAAGGAAGAATGTGGTTATACCGGATGAATTGGCGTTGATAGGAATTGACGATGTTTCCTTCGCAGGATTTTACTCTCCGGCCATTACCACCGTTGCTCAACCAACTTTTAAAATGGGGAAAAAGGCCGCGGAACTGCTTCTCAATCAAATTACTAAAAAAGAGATACGGGAGTCTGATCTTCGGTTCCAGCCGACTTTGATGATCCGAGACTCTCTAAAGAAGGGGAAAGGAGATGGTGATGGGAAATGAAAGATGTTGCGACGATAGGAGATGCAATGATTACATTTGACCCTTTGAAAAAAGGACCGCTGAGGAATGTTCATACGTTTGAGCGTAAAGCAGGGGGCGCTGAGTTTAACTTCGCCATTGGCTGCGCAAGACTTGGGCTTGAAACTGCTTGGATCAGCCGACTTGGAAAGGATGAATTCGGAAAGTATATTCGCAATTTTGCAAGAGGGGAAGGAATTGACGTATCAGAAGTGAAGCTTGTGGACGGACACCCTACCTCCATTAATTTCAAGGAGATCAAAGAGGATGGAAGTGGCAGCACGTTCTATTACAGGAGTAATTCCCCTACACAGACACTCACAGAACAGACGTTCAATATGGATTTCATCCGCGATACGAAGGTGCTCCACATAACAGGAGTATTTGCTGCGATCAACCCGGCAAAAAACATAAGATTGTTGAAGCGGGTGATTACATATGCCAAAGATCATGGGGCATTAATTTCCTTCGACCCGAATATCCGTTTGAAGCTATGGAGCAGAGAAGAAGCAAAAGAGTCCTTAAAGGAGTTGCTGCCTTATGTAGATATCATGCTTACCGGTGTCGAAGAGGCGGAACTGTTATTTGGAGTGACGGACCCACGTGATATTGCCGCTGCGTGTACCGCTTATGGAATAACTACTGTGGCTGTAAAACACGGAGATTTAGGTGCTTATGCGTTTAAAGATAATCAATCCGCTACTATGCCTGCCGTACCTCCAGCCAAAGTGGTTGATACGGTAGGCGCCGGGGATGGATTTGATGCCGGCTTCATTTATGGTCTGCTTCAAGGATGGTCCTTGGACCGAACGTTAGCATTTGCTAATACCATTGGATCCATGGTGGTAAGTGTACACGGGGATAATGAAGGATTGCCTGAATTGGAAGATGTATTTGTTCAGCTTGGGGAGAAAGAAATGATAGAGAGGTAGGGGAGCTTATGAAGTTACAGCTTGCATTGGATAGAATGACCAAAGAAAATTGCATCGATCTTATCGAAGAAACGAAGGCATACGTGGACTGGATTGAAGTCGGGACAGGTGTCATTAAAGAGTACGGTGTTTCTTTTCTCGCTGAATTAAAAGCCGCGTATCCTGAATCGACTTTGGTTGCAGATATGAAAACATGTGATGCCGGCAAGCACGAGTCGGAACAAGCTTTCAGGGCAGGTGCAGATGTCACTACGGTTATGGCCTTTTCTGCGGATCAAACAATTAAGGATTCTCTTCTAATGGCAGAAATATACGGAAAGCGAGTCATGGTCGACCTGTTAAATGTTCAAAATGAAACCAGGCTGAAAGAGCTGTCGAACCTTGGTGTCGACTTGGTTGGTCTTCATTATGGAAAAGATATGCAGAAAAAGAAGGGCGCGGAGATGGATGAGTTATTTTCGTTAGTTAAAGAGTATCCAGACTTTGATATAGCGGTAGCTGGTGGGATAAGCATAGATAAAATAAAGACCTTGTCCGAGTACGAACCGCAAATCGTCATTGTGGGCAGTGCACTAACGAAAGCAGAGAATCCAAAAGCGGAAGCGGAAGCTATAAAGGGGGCGATGAAGGTTGAAGGAAATTATTGTTGAGGTAGCCAAGGAAGTCACGGATGTGCTTCGTAATATAAATGAGGACCAAGCCTTGAAACTTGCAGCGGAATTAGGCAAAGCAAATCGGATATTCGTGACGGGAGAAGGCCGGTCGGGTTTGATGGGAAAAGCGTTTGCGATGAGGCTTATGCATGGAGGATTTGAAGTGTATGTAACCGGGGAAACAATTACACCAACTATCGAAAAAGGGGATCTCCTTATTGCCATAACTGGTTCCGGTACGACCTCAGGTCTTGTCCAATATACGGAAACGGCGGCTGGAGCAGGAGCGAGAACCGCTGTTGTTACTACTAATTCGGATGCGCCAATTCTGGATAAGTGCGATACATATGTTCTTGTTCCTGCAGCGACGAAGAGAAGAAACGCGGGTGAACCGGAAACCATTCAGCCTCTTGGTAACCAGTTTGATCAATCCGTCCACCTCTTTTTGGATGCTGTGGTTATACAGGTAGTGGGTGGCGATCAAGAAGAAATGGCGGCAAGACACGCCAATTTAGAATAGGAGGGGAAACTGTGCAGGAAGAGATCTTAAATAAGCTGTGCCTGACTCCTGTCATCAGAGGGGTAGAACGAGATAAGATTGTTCCCATTACGGAAGCCTTGCTTATAGGTGGTATAAAAGCAGTGGAGATTACGGCAGAGACACCTGGAGCGGCAGCCATGATAGCTGATGTGAAGAAAGAGTTCGGAACTAGGATGCTGGTTGGTGCTGGTACGGTGCTTGATCCAGAAACGGCGAAGGAAATGATTGCTTCAGGAGCAGAATTCATCGTATCTCCGGGATTGAACATCGACACAATAAAGCTTACCCACCGATACCGGAAACTGTGTGTTCCGGGAGTCCTCACTCCAACGGAAATCAGCCAGGCGCTAACGTATGGAGTTGCAATGGTTAAAGTATTTCCAGCGCATGTTATGGGCCCGCAATATATTAAAAGTCTAAAAGGTCCGTTCCCTGACATTAAAGTTATGGCTACAGGGGGGATTCATCTCGGGAATATGGAGGAATATTTGACAAGCGGCGCGGATGCTGTCGGGATTGGAAGCCAATTGGTCCGACCCTCTGCCTATCAAAAGACCGAAGATTACACGTCGTTGGAACAGTTAACCGAGGATTATGTCTCGATGGTGAAGAAAAAAATAAATCTATCTTTTTCTACTATGTAAGCGCATCCAATAGGAGGAGGACATTTAATGAAGAAATTACTAATGGCTTTTTGTTCTTTTGCAATCATCGCTTTTGTCTCAGCAGGCTGCAGCAATGGTGAAGCTAAGAATCCTTCCGGAGAAGGAAGCATCAAAATCGTAGCCGCTCATAACCAAACGTCTCCGGAAAACCCTTATCAAATTGGGATGGAAGCTTTCAAAGAAACGGCTGAAAGTGCAGGCGCGGGAATTGAAGTAGAAGTTCATGCAGGCACATTGGGAACAAGTGAATCAGAGTTGGTGGAGAAATTAAAACTTGGCGGAGCAGATATCGTTCTTGTTTCTCCCGGCTTTATGTCTAAAACGGGAATTGAAGAGATTGACCTTTTTGCAGTACCCTATGTATTTAAAAATTATGACCATTGGGAAAAGGTAGTTGACGGTTCCATAGGAAAGGAAATGGCCGATATCATCAATGAGAAATCAAAGAATGATTTTAAATTGCTGGGATATTGGTCGGCGGGTGTACGACATTACTATGGAAAGAAACCTCTTAAAACAATCGAAGACATTAAGGGCATGAAATATCGAACACAGACCTCCGGTGCAGTAGCGGATTATTGGGAACAGGTCGGCGCGGTTCCTACGTCTGTGGCATGGGGAGAGCTGTACCAGGGAATGCAGCAGGGCGTTGTAGATGCGGCTGAAAACTCCTATCCGTATTTCGTGCAGCAAAATCATCACAAAGTAGATAATGGTAAATATATTACTGAAACAGCCCATGACTATACGACACGTTTTCTTTTGATTAACGGCAATAAGTTCGATAACTATTCAGAAGAGCAGAAGAAAGCAGTCTTAGAAGCTGCCGAAGCATCCGTAAAGGCAGAAAGAGAAGCGGTAAATGCCCAGGAAGAAGAGTATAAGGAGCAGGCAGTAAAAGATGGGGCGGAAGTGAACGAAATTGATCGCCAACCATTCATGGATGCGGCTGAACCGATCCAAAAGGAGACGGCGGATAAAGTTGGTGCGCAGGATATCCTTAAGCAAATCAAAGAATTGGAATAGAAAGGAAGGGAGCCGGCCGATCCCGGCTTCCTAATTTCATCAGGGAGGCCAAGTGTAGATGATAAAACTACTGGAAAGAGTCCAACTGACCATCGGTGTTGTGTTCCTTCTTACTTTCTTCGTTACGATTGTCATTCAAGTAGTCACTCGATTTATGGGCATTTCCGCTATATGGACCGAAGAGCTCGCTACGTACTCCTTCATATGGTCTGTATTCATGGGGGCTGGTGTCATGGTGAACCGGAGGGAACATTTTCAGTTTGATTTCTTATTAAGGAAAGCAAAAGGGAAATACAAAAACGTTCTGTATTTGATTAATGATCTTATCATTCTATTATTCAGTACAGCTATCGTATATTTTGGATGGCAGGCAGCCGTCAGCTTCTGGGATTATGAATGGGTATCTATAGAGGCTATGAAAATGGGCTATGTGTGGATTTCCGTTCCTGTTATGGGAGCTACGATGGCAGTTTACACGCTTGGCCACGTTATTAAAAACATTAAGGAATTCTCCAAAGAGGAGGCAGCACTATGATCGGTCCATTATTAGTCGGCATTTTTATTTTATTGATGGTCATAGGGATTCCCATCGCTTTCGTCATTGGAATCGTTGCTCTCGTGGGCATATTTAATATCCCTTATATTCCTGAAGTCACCATCCCGGTTAAAATGTTCAACGGCTTGGATTCATTTGTCCTGCTGGCAGTTCCCTTGTTCATCCTTGCAGCGAATCTAATGAACAGTGGAAAGATATCCCAGAAACTCATTGATTTTTCTTTGTCCATGGTCGGGCATATAAAGGGTGGACTGGCCCATGCCAACATCCTTGTATCTATGTTGTTCGCCGGGGTGTCTGGAGCTTCCCAGGCAGACACAGCAGGAGTTGGGAAAATTTTAATTCCCAATATGAAAAAGCAGGGGTATGATACCAGTACGGCTGTCGGAGTTACTGCAGCCTCTTCTACTATTGGAGTTATCATCCCGCCCAGCATTCCTATGATTATATACGCTGGACTTACGAATGTTTCTGTAGGTGCTCTATTCCTGGCGGGCATTATCCCGGGGATCCTCGTAGGCATTTCCATGATGGTCATTGTTTATTTCCTGGCTTTAAAGAAAGGATACCCGACCTATCAAAAAGCCTCAATATCAAATTTCTTCAAGCAGTTTTTTGATGCGGTCCCGGCATTAATGACTCCTGTCATCTTGATTGGAGGGATCATCACAGGCATCTTTACAGCTACAGAAGCAGCAGCTTTCGCCTCTATTTATACGGTTATCGTGGGGATGTTTTATTACAAGACATTGAAAATCAAGGATTTTCCTAAAATTCTTGTTGATACACTTACATTAAGTTCCCTTTCCTTGTTTGCGTTAGCAGCTGCAAATGCGCTTGGAGAATTGATGAGTTATTACCAGTTGTCCACTTGGGCGGAGCAATTCTTCGCAAACAACATTGACAGCAAGTGGGTCTTCCTGTTAATTGTTATCGCTTTCTTTTTATTTGTTGGAACATTTATGGATGCCATACCTGCCATGATTCTGTTTATCCCTGTCCTGCTTCCCGTGGCATTGACTTTCGATGTAAGTCCGGTACTGCTGGGGATCGTTACCGTTATGACGCTTGCTGTAGGATTGGTTACCCCGCCTTACGGACTATGTCTCCTACTAGCTGCGAAGATCGGAAAGCTGCCTGTGGAGCGTTCGTTCAAAGCAGTTATTCCTTATATAGCAGTGGTGGTTGTCGTGTTGTTATTCGTGGCATTTCTACCTGACATCGCCTTTTATCTGCCGGAAAAGATGAGCCCTGACATCTTCTCCGGTCAATAAATACTGACAACAAAAGAGTAAGGGTTATAAAACCGCGATATTCTTCCATATTTGGAGGAGGTCGCGGTATTTTTTACTATGTACATTTAAAAAAGGAAATTATAAATACCTATAAATTCATACTGTATGAGTCATTGGCCGTCTCCGGTTCAGATATTAACTAATACGATATGACTGTAGTTCTTATTTATGGCGAACGGAGGTTAAAAGAATGGCGAGTTGTTCCGATTGTTTTGATTGTTTCAATACGGATACTACGGTATCTTGTGATTTTGTTAAGGATAAAGTCTGCGTAGGATGGAGCATGCCGCAGGGAGTCAACCAAGATATATATGTGACAAGTGGAGTGAACGTTTTTAGTTCCGGTTTCGTTGCGTATGACTCTGGTGCTGCCGAGTTTATCAGCGTCACTTTTTATAATGATGGAACGCAGGTAGGCACGCCTTTAATTGTATATGCGGGGGGCAGTGTAAGCTTTACCGCAACGAACTTTACGCGCATTGAAGTCACTGTACCTGATAGCGAAGAAGGAGATATTTCCTCCGGGTTAGTTTGTTTGACGCCGCGTTATCAAGTCAATTGTGATGCAGTGTAAAAAATTCCGGCTATGGGCAGGAATTCTTACTATTATGGAAGGGAGAAACAGAGTAATGGCTATAAACTTTTATGATGGAAGTGGAGATTGTGTCCGCGGTTTAAGAGGACCTGAAGGCCCGGCAGGTCCGGCAGGTCCACAGGGAGAGGCAGGTCCGGCAGGTCCACAGGGAGAAACAGGTCCGGCAGGTCCACAGGGAGAAACAGGTCCGGCAGGTCCACAGGGGGAGGCAGGCCCGCAAGGAGAAGTAGGACCCGCTGGTCCAGCAGGTCCTGTTGTTACGGAAACATCTGGATTCGCGGCTAATACAGAAGGAGCTCTAATTGCTGTGGTACTTGGAGGAACAACCGTTCCATTACCGAACTCACAGAATGTAAAAAATATCACAGTAGATCCTACAGACACGGTATTTACTATCACACTTTCCGGGCGTTATTATTTGTCCTACAAAGTAAATACAACAGCTGCATTACTATTGGGAGCAAGACTTACGGTCAATGGTACTCCATTGGAAGCCTCTGAGACCAACCCTGTGTTAAGTGTCAGCAGTTTTAATGCGGATATTATAGTATCCCTGGATGTGGGAGACACGATTAGCCTTGAACTATTCGGCCTCCTGGGTGCAGCAACTTTGCAGGATGGTCAAGGAGCTACTCTTACAATCATCCGTATTGATGACGAATTAGTATAACGAGAAGTATTTCGCCAGCTTCTTTTAAGAATTAGGGGAGCCGGCAAATGCTTCTTGTAATACGCATAGAAATATACGCACGTATTAACAGATGGGTACAGGTGGGGGAGTACATGGAAGAGGAATGTCTTCTCTAGGTGAACATAGTGCTCCCCTTATAGCTGCTGTTCGGTCACCGAAGGCTTTCATGCGATGGGAGATACATAAGGATAGATGGATATCCAGACATACGCATCCATTTTCTTCTGCAGGGATGACGTATGCGTTGGGAAGAAATTCAGTAACATATCCCTCGAATTTGCAACCATCCGGTGCACATAGATAGTACGTCTCTTCTATTTCTACGGGGAAGGTACAGGGGGTAACGACGTCACCAGCACGATCATAAATATCTACGGTAACGTGTGTGCGGAAAGCTGCTGAAATTTTATTAAGCAGAACCCGGCTTCCGTCCCTCAAAGGGAAAGAGCGCTGTTCGGATGTTTTCTCAATCTGCCAGTAGAACGTATCTGGACCAGCAGACGTTAGGATAGTTCCTTCTGCGGTGGTTAAATAACAGGGGAGCTCCCTCCGTTGAAACTCGCGAGCCGGGGAGCCGGCGGAGTAAGAAATATCCAAGGTCAAAGTCCCCTTGCATCCTTGCCCATAAGGATCTGGAAGAATGGTGATCGATTCTAAATGCTCCTTTTCAGCCAGGTGCGTATCCCCGGAAGCGAGGGAAGCCTCTTCCCTTCCATTGACTAATATAGTCAGCTCACAGTTCCCGGTGCATGTATGGGTTACAGCATAACAGCTTTCTACAGCATTAAGTCCGACGGTTGTATAAATGGGCGAAGGGTCTTCTGAATCATTTCTTACATAATAAGGAATACAAATACACTCTTCTGCTTCGAAAGTGGAATTAGGAACGAGTACGCGGCGCACCAATTCTTTACATGTACGGGTTTCCATCCAGTCATATACTTCTTTAACACGAACGCAGGTTGATTCCATCTCTTTCATACCCCGCCCTCCTCCAAAAGTCACTTGTTTTGATAACGTATGTGCGAATGCCCAGATCGGTGAACTATTTTTGCTGTATTTACACATACGGCGCCGGTTTGTTTAGAAAGTGGAAAGCATGCCGAAAATATCGCTGCGATTGCTCCCTGAGGTTGCGGGGAGATGGGTAGAAAAGGTGGAAATGTTCTAGATCATAGTCAGAATTGTTGTATAATGTGGGAAAAGGATAAGAGGAGGAGGACACATGGACCCGTTCGATGTCATTGGGAATTTACATAATATCAAGCCTGTCTTCCAACCGGTGATTGGAGCAATCGATCATGATGTGATCGGATATGAGGTATTGGGACGTATCCAGGATGAAGACCGCTGGAAGTCATTGGGCCCTTTTTTCCAAGATGAAGATGTGCCGGAAGAATTCAAAGAGGAAGTCGATCAACACCTGTTGAAACTTGCAATGGACGAGATGTTGGAGAAGGAGAAGGACGGAATGCTGTTCATCAACCGGAATGCCAGCCAGCTCCTCGTGAACGATGGAGAAGCTCTTCTGGAGACGCTTCTTTTGTATGACCAAAAAGGTTTTCACTTGAACAGGGTCGTGATTGAAGTGACGGAGCATGATTTTGATGAAGATTTCGAAACGCTCGGTCACCTTCTCCTATATTACAAGACGTACGGTATTCAAGTAGCCGTAGACCACGTCGGAGCAAAAAGTTCGAACATTGACCGAATCCGTCAATTAGAGCCGCATATTCTTAAAATAGATTCAGGCATTATCCGTAAGCATAACGGGGACGAATTCCAGGATGTCATGTTTTCCTTGTCTATGCTGGCCCACAGGATAGGAGCAGCCCTCTTATTTGAAAACATAGAGGATGATTTCCAGCTTTATTTCGCATGGAAAAATGGGAGCAGGTACTACCAAGGGTATTACTTAGCGTATCCGTCGTTTGACCTTGTTGAAAAGGAGTCACTGGCTGTCGATCTGTCCGAAAAGGTAAAAAGATATGTCCATAGACAGCGCACACTTATAGAAGAACGGCTGCTATTTGTAAGGCAATGGGAAGAAAAGGTGAAAGGACTGCTGGTAAAATGGGAGGGCCCTAAAAAAGCGGATACTTTCATTGCAGAAGTGACGGATCTTTTTGATGAGGAGAGTTTTCGGATGTTCGTTTGTAATGGAGAAGGGCAGCAAGTATCTGCCAACTTTCGGAAGCGTGACAGTGAATGGCAGATGGAGCCGCACAAAAAAGGATCTAACTGGGCTTTTCGTCCATATTTCCTTGAGAACGTTATGCGTATGAAGGCTTGGAATACCGGGCTGTTGTCCGACCTTTATTCCGATATTGAAACGAAGGAAATGGTTCGTACCTTTAGTTTTCCGCTTACGGACACTCATTTTCTCTTCATCGATTTACGCTATGCTTATCTCTATAATCATGAGTGTTTACTGCAATGACGTCCATCACTTTTCATCCAATGACGAAGAAGCTGGCGATAGAATCTCTTTGTTTCGCTTATGAGCCGCCCTATGATTTTTATAATGTAGCTGTAAACGAAGAAAATGTGAAGGAGCGTTTGGATGGAAGCTATGTGGCAGCGTTTGTAGGGGAGAACCTCATCGGCTTCTATTGTACTGGTCCGAGTGCCGCGTCCCCGCTGGGTATCCTTTTGGAGCCTATGAGCGCCGTTGTACGGATATTGGAGTAGGGTTGAAGCCGTCCTGGACGGGACAGGGAAAAGGAACACCGTTTTTCAAAGCTGTACTGGATGAGGTGGAAAAAGACTCCGAAAGCTGTCTGCGTCTATCTGTTGCCACGTTTAACAGGCGTGCCATCCGTCTTTATTCACAGATGGGTTTTGAGGCAGATCAAGCCTTCTATAGTGGTCCGGACAAGTTTATAACTATGGTGAGAGAAGCGACTGGAAAGAAGGAATAAGGCGGGTGAAAGATATTCTTTTTTAAGGGGTGTTACTTTGAATCCGGTAATGGTGGATGTGAAAGAGAAGTTAGAAACGGATCGGTTAATCTTAAGGATACCTGAACCAGGGGACGGGGCTGAGATCAATGCGTCGATTCGCAGATCAATAGAGGAACTGCGTCCTTGGCTTGGTTTCGTGCAGCAGCTTCCCACAGTAGAAGAAACAGAAGCGAACGCGCGCGAATCCCGTGCGAAATTCTACCTTCGCACAAACCTCCGGTACCTTCTGTTTGAGAAAGAAAGCGGCAGCTATGTCGGGACGTGTGGATTCCACAGGATCAATTGGAATGTCCCGGCAGTAGAGATCGGGTACTGGTTGGATAAGCAGGCAACAGGTAAAGGGTACATGAGGGAAGCGGTATCGGTGCTGACAGATTATGCATTCAGAGGATTGCATTGTGCACGGGTGGAAATACGGTGCGAGTCCGGCAATCGACGGAGCAGAGCTGTCCCGGAAGGGCTGGGGTTTGATCTTGAAGGGATCTTAAGGAATGAAGACAAATCTGTTGATGGATCGAAACTTACGGATACGTGTGTGTACGCAAAGGTGAAGACCGATGTATGACGTCACCATCATTGGTGCAGGTGTAAGTGCTGCCTTCCTTGCTTGTCGTCTGGCACAGAAAAGAAACCCTTTATCCATCAAAATAATAGATAAAGGAAAACCTCTTGCCAATCGTTTTTGTGGGTCGGAGATTGGACAATCGTGTACGTGCGCTCAGTTATGCGATCGTTATTTCGGCTTTGGCGGTCTCGGAAAATCCGAAGGGAAATTCAATTATACCAATGGTTTTGGAGGAGAACTGTATAAGAAAATCGGCTCCAGAAAAGCGATGGAATACATGAAGGCTGTTGATGACATTCTTTGTGATTATGGTGGGGACGTGAAGAGGATCTATCACACGTGGAATAAGGAATTGGCAGCAGAAGCGCGTGAACACTCCCTGGAGATGCTGACCACCTCTGTCCGGCACTTGGGAACAAAAGTATCAAAACGTGTTTTTCAGAACATGTTTGAAACCTTGAAGAAATCCATCAGCTTCTCTTTCCAGACCGATGTATATGAGGTCACGTCGAATGAGAACGTTTTTCTTCTCCGCACGAGTGAAGGGATCATCCGAACAAAAAAGGTGATTTTCGCAACAGGAAAAAGCGGGAGTGACTGGATGCTCAATCAGGCAGCGGAACTAGGATTAAAATCTTCGAAAACAAGGCTTGATCTCGGGCTTAGAGTGGAGATGAAGCGTGGCCAGCTAGACAGCATTCTGGATCGCACATTTGAAACAAAATGGAGGATAGCAGCGGACGAATGGGAGGCTACGACCTACTGCATGAACCCGGACGGAAGGATTATTAGAAAGTTTCAGCACGGATGGACGATGGCAGATGGGCAGAATCAATACGAGGGAGGCGGTCCGAGCGGCAATTTAAATTTCACCCTTTTCGTTCCTCAGTATTTCCATACATACGAAGCTGCTATGAAAGCAGCATCCAAGGTGCTGGGAGGAATTAATCGAAAGGATGAAAGAATTCTCGTCCAGCGGCTCGGGGATCTTCGGCAGAACAAACCAACGTCAACATTGACTTACAACCGGGTCAAACCTTCCCTTGCGGCGGACCCTGGTTTTCTTAAAGATGAAGTTCCCGATCTTTATATTTCAGCGATGGAAACGCTGCTCCGAAGGTTAGAGAATTGGACTGGTGTAACTATGGATGAGGATACCCTTCTTTATGGAATGGATGCTAAATTTTATGAACCGAAAATGTCGACAGACCGCTGCTTTGAAACGGAGATTTCCGGACTTTATCTGGCTGGAGACTGCTCTGGCGAAACGCATTCTCTCTCCCAGGCAGCTGCCTCCGGTGTATACATCGCGGATGTGATTTCAAAACAATTAAGCCCATGAAAAACGGTGTCTTTAATCAGTAATCCTATAAGAAAAGCGGGAATAAGAAAGGGAAATCAAAACACCTCTCATCAATAAAATGAGAGGTGTTTTGATTTAAAATGGATTGGTTGCCCATTGAAGCGATTGTTTAATGAAAATACGCTGCTCCAGTTTCAACTGGGAAATTATGAATTCTGCCAGGTCTTCCGGCTGCATGAATTTGTCTTCGTTCTTCTCCTCCAGCTCGTCACCAAAGACAAGTTCTGTTGCGACAAGACTCGGGTTCATGGTGAAGACGCGAATGTTATGGCGGCGAACTTCCTGCATTAATGCTTCCGTCATCCCCTGGACAGCGAATTTAGAAGCGCTGTAGGAAGTTGAACCTGCTGTGGCTTTGAGACCGTTGCTGGATGAGATCATGATGACATCTCCCTTATTCTTATCCACCATGTGAGGAAGGACGGCTCTAGTGACATGGTAAGTACCATAGACATTTATTTCAAACGTCCGTTTCCACTCTTCAGGCTCCAGCTCAAGGAACGATCCGTTCAAGCCGATCCCCGCGTTATTAATGAGGATGTCCGCTTTTCCCAAATCTGCCTCCAATGTTGCTACGGCTTTATTTACCGCTTGGATGTCCGAAATATCTACAGGAGCTGTGACGGCTTTTACACCATACTTCGCGGCTTCCTCAGCCACCTCATGGAGAGAACTCTCCGTTCGGGCCATCAAGCCAAGGTGAACACCCTCTTCTGCCAGTGCCAAAGCAGTGGCCTTACCAATCCCTCTTCCTGCACCGGTTATGTACGCAATTTTATTACTTATCTGTTGTGCCATATTCATCCTCCTTTCTTTTGATTTTACGACGTATACAGCCTTCTTGCAAAAAGGAAGCACGATAAAAAATCATTCCCACACATTTACTATACATAAAAAAATTATGGTAAACAAAAAGCTTACCTGAAAAACAACTCAGGGAATCGAAAGAATAATGTAAAGTTACCTTGACGTAAAGGTGGCTTTACATTATTCTTTTTATAGAAAGGGCGGTAGGGTAATTGTGAAAAATCATTTAGTAGCCTATAGAAAAAAACATCAATTATCACAGGATCGTCTGGCAGAAAAGTTAGGGGTTTCCAGACAGACGATTATATCCATCGAGAAAGGAAGATATGATCCGTCCCTGCCTTTAGCATTTAAAATTGCACGTATTTTTCAGGCTGCCATTGAAGATATATTTATTTTTGAGGAGGAAAAATAATGGATTATTATCCACTGGCGTATAAAGTAGCAGGTGGACTATTCAGTGTACAGGCGCTGTTCTTCATTCTTATATCTGTTCTTGCAGGAACGCTGCCGTCCATGCCTGCTTATTTAATGGTATCGATGGCGGTCATGAGTTTTTCCATGGCGTATCTGCACCCACAGTTCAAACAGAAGGACGAGCGTATGCAACTGATTCGTTATAAAGGATTGTTCTATTCTTTTTTTGCCATGCTTATCTATATGTTTGCTTTACTTACGCTGCTGGAAGCAGGAGTTAACCTTACGGCCTCCATGGTCATCCAGATGTTGATTGCGTTGAATATTTGTACAGTATTCCTTTCCTGGGTAATTCTATCCAAAAAGATGTAAAGGAGGGATTGGAGATGGAATGGTTTTTTCCGGTAGCCTTCCTCGTCACATTTGGAATTCTATATTGGACAGCTCGTCGAGAAACAACGAAGAACGCTTTATCTAAGAAAGGATTTATCAAAATTCTATCCATATCCGCCATTGTGTTTGCAGCGGTTGTCATATTCGTCAGTGTCTGGAATCGCTGACATCCAATGGTTCTGCTGATTTCCGTCCATTTAGACAAACTAAAGGGGAAGGGAGGTCATCTTATGGGTGAAAAGAAAAAGAACAAAAATAAGAAAGATCTTAACGCATTAAGAAGAGAAAAAGGGGAGACAAACGGTACTGGAAAACAAAATCCATATCGTTAAAGGGAAAAACGTCCGGAATTTCCGGGCGTTTTTTTGTGCGTATTTATAAAACATCTTCCAGGGCGCTCTTGGAAGGTTCCATACTGATTCTTATCGGGTGGGCCTTTTTTCTCGTGAATGTATTATTACTGGTTTATTTCTACCAAAGTATGGTTATTTA
>NZ_ANPF01000088.1:0-8521 GCF_000328325.1 Halobacillus sp. BAB-2008
GTGGTGCCAGTCCTTGTTTCTCACGTTCCTGGTTTGTCAATTCTACTACTTGTTTTTCGAAAGCGGAGACTTCAGAAGATGCTTGCTCGTTTTGCTGTTCTGCTTTTGGTTGAGCTTGCTGCTCTGACTGTTGTTGTGGAGCAGCTTCCTGCTTAGGTTGTTCCTGAGGCTGAGCTTCCTGCTTCGGAGCTTCTACTTTTTCCTGCTTCGGCTGTTCTACTTGTTTTGGAGCTTCTACTTCTTCTTGCTTCTGCTCTTGTTTTGGAGCTTCCGGCTTAGCTTCTGCTTGGACAGGTTTTTCTCCCTGCTTCCAGTCAATTTGATTCAATAGAGATTGAATATCGATCTGCTGCAGGTTATTTCCCTTCAAAGCAGCTTCGTTCTGACTGATCCACTCCATCAATTTATCAGAATCTATTTGAATGTTTTGTGTTTTTATTTGCGAATGGTGCACCTCACCTGTAGATGCAAAAGATGTTGCGGGTGCTGCTAGAAGAGATAGTGCAAGAGCTCCTGATACGACTAATGATTTCTTCATGCTGATAACTCCTCCTTGAAAAGTTGGTTTGTTTTTCGATCGACTTTATCGTACCATCGATCTCTTGTAATAAAGGAGGATATTATTGGGAGATAGGTAGAAAGGACGTTCTGCTGACATCGTAAATAGGAGAGGGAAGCAAAAAGGCGGCATCAGTCCTTGTCAGCTCTGGGGTTGTTATAATCATCCTTTAAAGGTAAGCGGCTGCTGGAGTGGTTAAAGTATGAAAACAAGATACAAATTACTAGAATGACAGGGTTGACAGACTTTTTATGCGAAGTGTTTTTTTACGAATGTAACATCAGCGTTACAAATATTTCGATAGTTTGCATGTTTTTTTTCTAGTATTTTCCTATATAAAACAAATCTTCTACTGTAAATATTCCTGGATGGAAAAATGTCGTTATTTAAGGGAAACTTATTTAATTTTTCCTTTTTTTGTTGTTTTTCTGATCTTGATGAAATATACTACATTACAACACTAATGCACTATGTTGGAGGAAGGTGACAAGTTGAATTTTGACGCAGGGAGTGCAAAGCCGATTTACATCCAGATCGCAGAATGGATGGAGGATGAGATTCTTCAAGGACACTTTCAAGTAGATGGAAAGGTGCATTCTCAGTATAAGCTGGCGGATATGTATAATATCAATCCGGCGACTGCGGCCAAAGGGCTGACGAAATTAGCGGAAGAGGGTGTTCTTTATGACAGGCGGGGACTCGGGAAATTCGTGGCGGAGGAAGCGAATGCGATTATAAAGGAAAAGCGGAGGAACAAGACAATGAAGCGTTTGGTTGACGATCTTGTGAAGGAAGCAGGGAAGTTGGAAATGACTGAAGAGGAAGTAATCACGCTCATTAAAGAAACATGGGGAGGAGCGAAAGAGTGAAGGCGATCAAATGTGAGAACGTAACCAAAACATATAAAAAGAAGAAAGCCCTGAACCGTTTGAACGTCTCCATTGAAGCGGGTAAAATCGTTGGTTTAGTCGGACGTAACGGTGCCGGTAAAACGACATGGATGAAGGTTGTTGCCGGAATGGTGAAAGAATCGAAAGGAAGTGTGGAAGTATTTGGAGAACATCCGTTCAATAATTTGAGGATATCGGCTAATTCTGTTTATATCGATGACCGGATGTCTTTCCCTGCAACCTTGACTTTGGAAGAAATCCTTATGGAAGGGAAAAGGTTTTACCAGTATTGGGATCATGATCTTGCTTTACGTTTATTCGATTATTTCGGTTTTGAGCGCGGGGAACGCCATCATACGCTCTCAAAAGGAAGAGAAAGTACTTTTCACATGATCTTCGGTCTTGCCACACGATGTTCCTTGACAATCTTCGACGAGCCCACAACAGGGATGGATGCAGCCGTTCGAAAAGATTTCTATCGTGCCTTGTTGAAAGACTATTTGTCCTCTCCGCGCACCATTGTTTTATCGACGCACCATTTGGAGGAAATGGAAGACATACTGGAGGAAGTGCTTCTTCTCCACAAGGGGAAGCTGCTTCTCCAGACCAGCATGGATGAACTGAAGGAGTATGCCGTCCGCCTCACTGCACCCCTGGAGATACTGAGGCCATGGACCCAGAACAGAGAAATTCTTTATGAACAGCTTCCTGAGGAAAGAAACAGTTGTGTCATCGTAAGAAATGACTGGACGGAAACGGAACAGACGGAGATGAGGAAGGAAGGCATTCGTATCGCTCCTGTCTCTGCCAGTGATGTTTGCGTATATATGACGGAAGATAAGGTTGGCAGAGGAGGAATTGACGATGTCTTTGATCGAAGTGAGGACAGGTGATGTTATTAAAAAGCAGTTCGCGTTCAAGTGGCGGTCCCATCCGGGAGTGTTTACGTCTCTTGTAACGATACAGGTGATGGGCATCTTGTTTTCTTTAATGGGAACGGGGGCACAATTCATGGGAGGAGAGTTCTTTGAAGTCCGATCGCAGATCTTTTCCGGGGATTTAATTATTTCCTTTACGATTTTTTGGGGATTTTTGACGGCACTGCTCCTTACGACGCGTGCTTACCGTGAAGATGATTTTCCCTTTGTATCGACCCGCCTTACGAGTCATCTGTCTACCGTCGGCTTTCTTCTCGTGGTTTGCGGGATAGCCGGGCTTACAGCTGTCCTTTCAGAAAATGTACTGCGGGCAGCGGTGTACACATTTGTAGTGCAGGACGGTCAACTGTTGCCGGCTCACGAAATGGAAGCTTCTTTATTCGGTGCTGGGATGGCTGCCGTCATCCTTATGGTTTTCCTGGCTGCCGGTGCCGGTTATTTGTTTGGTGTATTCCTGCAGTGGAACAGACTGTTTCTTCTTATCATTCCGGTTTTGATGTTCGGCATTTCGTATTTGATGCAGCGAAGTGGCGAAGACGGTTTGGCTAATTACCTCTTTGAGGTTCTGTTTGATGAAGGAAATATTGTTTTATTCGCTGTGAAAGCACTGCTCGTTTCCATTACTTGTTTCGTTGGAAGCTTCTGGATTGCTGGCCGTTTGGAGGTGAAGCGGTCATGATCATCGTGTTAGCAGTCTTTCTTTTCCTGCTTGTCACCTTGGCAGCTGTTTTTAACGGGAAGTATAAGGGTGCAAGTGTCAAGATGGCTAAGACCGGCCATTTGATCTTCCTCGTATTTGGGTGCGTGTTAGTACTCTCGACAATTTTCACCTTCTTCCTGCCTGATCCCATGCCAGGGGAAGCGGCGAGTTCGTCGGATATCGACGATGCTATGTACAGCCATTTGTTAGAGGGAAACCTTGATCAGATAGACGAGGCATACCTTTTAGATGAGCGTACCTTCTCCTTTGGAGGGAAAACGCTGAACGTGAAAGTGAGCCCTCCCGGCGGGCTTGGTACGTCCGTTATCGTAGAAAAAGTAGAGTCGAAAAAGAACATACACCTCTATCAGTATCGGTCACCTATGGTCGTAAATGGCTGGCAGATCCCTGTCAAAGAGGAGCCTGTGGTAACCTTTGAGAACCAGGGGCTGGTCGTAACCTCCGGCGAACAAGTAACGAAGACTTTCTATCAGTTCGATCCTTCTTTTCCTTTCCGACAATTCTCTGAAGGAAAGAACACAGGCGGCAGCAGTATGTCCTCCGGCATGTCGGTCCTGTATTTACAAATTCCTGAGAACATGACGGTGGAAGCGGATGACGAAGTGTATGTTACAGAAGTGGAATCTTGAATCGGTGAGTTTTACTTAACGGAGAACAGATGAGTACAGGCTCAGGTATCACCTAATAAACATAGCAATTCCTACAGACGAAGAATCAAAAAAGCGCGGGTATCTGCCCGCGCTTTTTTGATTCTTTTTACTTTTTTCACACATATGGGCAGAAGTTCATAACTTAGCACAAGAGGTGGTGGCACATGAAAGAATCGGAAAGGATTGCTGCACAGGATCCTTTGCTCAATGAACAGCAAGAATGGAGAAAAAGGCGTATACGTCAACGGTTCAAACAAACACTTACCATAGCTTCCCCGGTGTTTATTCTGTTGCTTTGGGAAATCTTGTCCCGTACAGGCTTGATGGATGCCCGTTTTTTCCCGCCTCCTACGCAAATCGTGGGAACCTTTTGGTTGATGGCAGGGAGCGGAGAACTGTTCAGCCATGTTGGAATCTCATTATATCGTATTTTTGCAGGATTCCTTCTCGGAGTGATCCCTGCTATTGCAATCGGACTGCTGATGGGTTTGTATGGTCCAATCCGGCATTTCCTGTCGCCTTTGATCATGGCTCTCATGCCGATTCCAACACTTGCTCTCCTGCCGATCATCATCATTCTGTTCGGAGTAGGGGAAGTTTCCAAGGTGGTGACGATCGCAGGAAGTGTCTTCTTTCCGGTAGTCATCAATACAGTTGCCGGTGTCATCAACATCGACAGAATATATTTGGACGTAGCAAAGAATTACGGAGCAGATTCGAAACAGTTTTTCTTCAAAATCGCTCTCCCGGGTTCCTTACCGGTCATGCTTGAAGGGATTCAAATGGGGCAGGCGATCGCCTTACTTACGATAGTGGCAGCGGAAATGATGGGAGCGAATTCCGGTATCGGCTACTTAATCTGGACCTCCTATAAGGCATTCATGTTGAAAGAAATGTTTGTAGGGCTCGTACTCATCTCGTTCTTCGGCTATTTATTCTCATTAATCTTGAGAGGACTGCAAAGTAAATTACTCCCTTGGCGTTGATGAAGGAGAAAGGGGAAGGTGGAATGGATGCGAAAATTTCCATCAGGGATTTGACGAAAGTATTTTATAAAAAGGAAAGCAGAGTCACAGCATTGGAAGGAATCAATCTGGATATTGCCGATGGAGAGTTCGTCTGTTTAGTCGGACCGAGCGGGTGCGGAAAAACGACACTGCTCAGAATTCTAGCCGATTTGGAAACACCGAGTTCCGGGTCATTCACCATCGCAAGAGCAAAGGAAGACCGGCCACTTCAGTCGATGGTCTTCCAGGAACGGGGGGTGATTCCGTGGCTGACCGTGGAGGGTAACGTCAGTTTTGGTTTGAAAATGCGTCGTGTACCAGCGGCGGTCATCAAGGAACGGACCGCGTATTATTTAGAAAAAGTAGGGCTGGAGCGTTTCGCCAAGCTTTACCCTAGAGAGCTTTCCGGAGGAATGAAACAACGGGTGAGCATTGCCAGAGCATTCGCAAATGACCCGGAAATATTGTTGATGGATGAACCGTTCGCAGCATTGGATGAACAGAATAAATTCATCCTGCAGGAAGAATTACTCAACATCTGGGCCGAAACGAAAAAAACGGTCCTCTTCATTACACATAGTATCGATGAAGCACTCCTGCTCAGCGACCGGATTCTCTTGATGAGTGCCCAGCCGGGGAGGATTGTAAAGGAAAAACGAATCGAGCTCCCCAGACCAAGAAATATGGAGCAGGTCAGGGCTGACCCTGTCATGGCGGAACAATTCGTGGAGGTCTGGAATCATCTTCAGGAAGAAGTGCAACGATCAAGGATTTAAGAAAGGGGAAACATCCCATGCGTAAATCATTATGGATCTTTATCTCTCTTTTTTTATTTTTGGGTATAGCAGCAGGCTGCAGTGATAAGGAGTCTGAACAAGGAAAGCAGAAAGAAACCGTATCCGGCGATCTGGCTCCGCTTGAGAAGCGTCAGAAGGTAGTTATTGCAGAGGACGGTGCGGCGTCCGGTGCAGGATTTTACATCGCGAAAGAGAAAGGATATTTCGATGACTATAACATAGACATTGAATTTACGACATTCGCCAACAGTGATGATATGCTGCCGGCGCTTGCTTCCGGTGAAGTGGACATCGCCGGCGGAGTCTCCACCGCTTCGTTCTTCAATGCGATCGCTCAGGGAATCGATGTGAAGATCATCGCTGATAAAGGGCACTATTTCGATGGCAATTCCTACTTCAGTTTTGTTATTAGAGAAGACCTTCAGGATGAAATCAAGGAGTATGCCGATTTTAAAGGAAAACGGATTGCTGTATCTTCAAAGAATGCCGTGGATGATTACATCTTCCATGAAATGCTGAAGCATGCCGGCTTGACTGAGAAGGACGTAGAGGTCGTCTTAATGTCGGATTTCGGTAATATGTTGGCCGCGATGGGGAATAAATCCATAGATGCTGCCCTGCAGATAGAGCCTTTGATAACACAGGGAGAATCGCAGGGGTTACATGTGCGGTTCGGTGATGCTACGGATTATGCTCCAGAAGCACAAATCGCGATGGTTCTAGGCTCACCGGAATTTGTTGAAGAAGAAACAGACGTATCGCTCCGCTTCATGGCTGCTTATTTGAAGGGGGTACGCGATTACAACGATGCATTTCTTCACGGCGAGGGGCTTGATGAAGTCATTGATATCATGACAAAACACACCGCTTTGAAGGATCCTGAAATATGGAAGAAAGTCGGCGTGACAGGACTGGATCCGGACGGCAGTATGTTCGTGGAGGATATTAAAGATCAGTTCGACTTTTACAACTCCAATGGTGCCATCATCGGCGATGTAGATTTCGATGAGGCTGTAGACCCTTCTCTGGCAGCCAAAGCCGTGGACATTATCGGAGAGTATGATAAAAAGTAACATTCCAAGTTTTTCTCTTGTCAGAGAGAAAAAAATGATGTAAAGTAACGAGAGACTCAATTGAATAGTTCTTATCAAGAGAAGTGGAGGAACTGGTCCTAAGAAGCTTCAGCAACCACCAACACAGTTGGCCGGTGCTAAATCCAGCAGGTTTTAGACCTGACAGATAAGAGGGGACGGAAACAAAGAAGCCTTCTTATCCTAAAGAGGGCTTCTTTTTTATTTGTTTGGCCTGGTCTTGTCTGTATCACAGAAACATTCATGAGTTCACCAAGAAGGAGGCAGAAAAGATGACAAAACCGAAAGCAAATATTTTTGCACTTATTCCATTTGTAGTATTTATTGTATTGTTCATTGGTTCAGGGATCGTGACAGGTGACTTCTACAAAATGCCTGTACTCGTCGCTCTGTTTGCAGCTATACTGGTAGCGCTGCTTATGGATCGAAAAACAGATTTTGAAACGAAAATCATGACACTCTCCAAAGGGGGAGGACACCCGAATATCATCTTGATGGTTGTGATCTTCCTGCTCGCGGGAGCATTTGCTTCCGTCGCACAGGGAATGGGGGCTGTAGATTCCACCGTCAACCTTGGCCTGAGCTACCTGCCTGGTGGATGGATGGTCGTCGGCCTGTTCGTCATTGGGTGTTTCATATCCATTTCCATGGGTACTTCCACAGGGACAGTTGTAGCTTTAGCCCCGATCGGACTTGGTGTCGCAGAACAAACAGATATTGGTGTGGCGCTGATTATGGGAGCCATTGTAAGTGGGGCTATGTTCGGGGACAACCTCTCCATCATTTCTGATACAACCATTGCAGCTGTTCGAACACAAGGCACGGAAATGAAAGAAAAGTTCAAGGCGAACTTCTTTATCGTTCTTCCGGCTGCCATAGTAACAGCGGTTATTTTTGCAGTATGGACAGCCAGTGCGAGTGCAGATCTTGGGGAAACATACTCGTATAATTTCCTTGAAGTCATTCCATATCTCGGAGTGCTCCTGTTCGCCATCCTTGGGGTAAACGTCATATTCGTTCTGATCGGCGGAACGGTAGCAGCCGGAATTGTCGGTTTGATTCTCGGTAAATTCTCGGGGATGGAACTGATTAACCTGATCGGAGACGGCTTCGCTAACATGCAGGAGTTGTCTATGATCGCTATTTTGCTCGGAGGACTTGTAGAGCTGATCCGTTACAACGGCGGAATTGAGTATCTACTGGAAGCGGTGAATAAACGTGTCCGGTCTAATCGTGGTGGAGAGTTCGGGATCGCCGGTATCGTAACCGCGATCAATTTGTCCACTGCAAACAACACGATTTCGATCATCACGGCCGGTCCATTAGCCAAACAGATCTCTGATGATTACGGCATTGAACCGAGAAGATCCGCCAGCCTGTTGGACATCTTCGCAAGCTCTGTTCAAGGAATCATTCCTTACGGAGCCCAACTCCTTGCTGTAGCCGGTGTGGCATCGATTTCACCTATTGCAATCGTACCGTTTTGTATTTATCCGATCTTAACAGCCGTGTCCGGAATTCTTGCTATTGTCTTCAAGTTTCCTAAGTTTACGGTTCAGAAAGCAGATCCTTCCGCTCAAAAAGGATCCTGATATTCTCTGACTGGAAGAGGCTCCCTGAAATAGGGAGCTTCTTTTTCGTTTGGAAAAGGTGGTATGGCTGGGGGAGAGATCGGGCTCCGGGAGAAGGGACCTTTCCACTGGGCGCCCGGTGAGCGGCCATAAAGGAAGGCGGAGGTAGTTGGTCACTTAATAGATTTTTTCAAATTCGAATGAAATATTAATTCTTTAAATAGTTCATAAATTTGATATTATATTTTAAAATGAATCTATTGTAATGGGGCTATAGAATGGAAAAACAGTCGAAAA
>NZ_ANPF01000089.1:0-16330 GCF_000328325.1 Halobacillus sp. BAB-2008
TGGCCTGAGATTGTTTGGCACGTTTTTGCTCAAGTGTCTTCTTGAGTTCTTCTTTATGCTTTTCTTCAACGAGAATATACAGGAAGTCTCCAGCATGAATCTCCGTTTCTCCATACGGGGTAATAATTTCATTGTTGCGTATGATCGCACTTATATTAGCTCGATTTGGAAATTGGACATCACGCAGCTTCTGTCCCACAATGACAGACTCTGCATTCGTCTGGTACTGTATCATTTCCGCCTTCGCCTTCCCCATTGATATAAGCTCAATCGAATGGTGCGGGACATCCTTTTTCGGCCCGACCAACTGCATCTTATTGGCTACATAATTGATGGTTGATCCTTGAACCAGTGCAGAAGTCAGTACGACGAAAAATACAAGATTGAAAATTCCCTGGCTGTTTTCCAAACCATCGACAATTGGGAATGTTGCAAGCACAACCGGTACAGCGCCCCGCAACCCTGCCCAGGAGATGAACAGCTTTTCTTTGACCGTATAATTCATTTTGATCAAGGAAAGAAAAACCGCCAGTGGTCTTGCGATAAGGATAAGAACGATGGAAATGAGCAAGCCGTTAAGGATGATACCGGAGGAGAAAAGCTCCTGCGGGAATACGAGCAGCCCGAGGATTACGAACATGAGAATCTGTGCCATCCAGGCAAACCCTTCATTAAATTGGAAAATGGAATAACGATAAGTCAATTCACTGTTGCCAATCACTAATGCTGCCACATATACAGCTAGGAACCCACTTCCTCCTATATAGGCCGTCACGCTGTAGGTCGCAAGTGCAAAGGCAACCGATAGTACCGGGTAGAGTGCACTAGAATCCAGTTTGATTTTGTTGATGGACAGAGATGCTAATTTTCCTAGACCGACACCAAATAGAATGCCGATGCCCATCTGCAGGAAAAATTCCGGGATCAGTATCCAAATGGAGGTCCCTTCTTGGGTGATCAGTTGAATGAGGGAAAGGGTCAGAAATACGGCCATCGGATCGTTTGTTCCTGATTCAGCTTCCAATGTTGCTCCCATTTTAGCTTTAATATTTCTTTCCTTTAAAGAGGCGAATACGGCTGCAGCGTCTGTAGAACCAACGATGGCACCGAAGAGAAGACTTTCCAGCAGAGTAAAATCGACAAGGAAATAAACAGCTATCCCCACCATCAGGGAAGTGAGCAGAACACCAATGGTAGCGAGAGACAAAGATGGCAGCGCAACCGAACGGACCGTCGCCCATTTTGTATGTAGACCACCTTCAAAGAGGATGATTACAAGTGCAAAAACACCGATGGTCTGCGCGGTTTTGGCATCATCGAAATATATAATCCCCAGCCCGTCGCTTCCGAACAGCATCCCCACCATTATGAAAAGAATCAGAGCAGGTATGCCCCAGCGACTGGAGAATTTAGCGACGAGTACACCGCTGAAAAATAAAAGAGCGGTTAATAACAGGATGGTATTTGGTCCATAAGAGTCAAAAAACATGGAATTTTGGATGCTCCTTAAAAGGTCATATAGTAATTGTGGAAAGAAAGAGGCAAAAGAGATGATACATTTAGATTATCGGAATTTTTTTATAAAATCAAAGTAAATGCTCAACGTTTCACTCTCTTTTTCGAAGCCACTTTTGAATCCAAATCGCCGCCTGGGCCCCTTCCCCCATGGCTACCGTCGCAAGCTGAGAATGAATAGATACATCGCCTGCAGCAAACAGACCCTCAATATTAGTAGCGGTTGTTCTTGTATCCGTCATTACCGGTCCGCTGCCTTTCACAATGGCTCCCAGCTTTTCTGCAAGAGCCGTCACAGGGCGGCTTCCCCCCAGGGCAAGAAATGCTTTTTCCGCTCTCAATACTCTCCCTGAATCCAATTTCAATCCTGCCATTATTCCATCCTTCTGCTCAATTTGGTCTACTTTCCCTTGTATGACAGGAATTGCTTCCATTCTCGATAATTCTTCAAAAACCGGTGATATTTCCTTTGATAAGTGATCAATGACTATTAAGTCTTTCGTCCAATACATAAGTGTCTCGGCCATGCGGGCTCCTGCGTCTCCTGAGCCGATGACAACCGTCTTTTTGTTAGTGATTTCATACCCGTCACAATCCGGACAAACATATATAGAACGACCGAGGCATGGAAAGAGACCGGCTATATCGGGTAAATTATCTTCCACTCCCGTGGCGAGCAAAACAGTTCTTGACTTATATCGTACCCCTTCTCTCGTCTCCACTTCGAAACTCCCTGACTCCTGACTTAAGGATACGGCCATGGTTTCCTTCCGTTCTACACTGTAACGTGCAGCCTGTAACCACCCATCCTTCCTTAATTCCTCCCCACTGATCCCCTCCGGGAAGCCGAGAATATTATTGTATTGCCGGCATAAGGAAGATCTTCCACCGCCAGCATCAATGATTAAAACTTTTCTTCGGTACCTTCCCAACATGATGCTGCACTGGAGGCCGGCTATGCCGCCTCCTATTACGATACAATCATACATTCCACCATCTCTCCTTTTTCTTTTTAACGTTCCCGGCAGCAATCCATTTTACTCGGTTTGTACGAATAGAGGGATTCCCTCCTTTCAATCCATCCGGACGCCCTTTATAATGAGAAAGAATGAATTTTAACTAAAGAAAAGGTGTTAACAGATGAGTTTACTCACAGTAAAGAATTTAAGTCATGGGTTCGGGGACAGAGCAATCTTCGAAGACGTATCCTTCCGCCTGCTTAATGGCGAACATATAGGGTTGATCGGTGCAAACGGGGAAGGTAAATCAACCTTCATGAATATCATTACCGGAAAACTGGAGCCGGATGCCGGCCACATTTCATGGGCAAAACGGGTCCGGGTCGGTTATTTGGATCAGCACGCCGACTTGGAACAGGGAATGACCATCCGCGATGTCTTGCGGACCGCCTTCCAATACCTGTTTGATATGGAAGAAGAAATGAACAGCCTGTTTGCAAAAATGGGAGAAGTGGATCCTGAGGAACTGGAGAACCTTCTAGAAGAAACAGGTGTATTACAAGACGCATTGACAAATAACGATTTCTACACGATTGACGCAAAAGTGGAAGAAGTGGCTAATGGACTCGGTTTGGATGAAATAGGTCTTGACCGGGATGTGCACGATCTAAGCGGCGGCCAGAGAACGAAGGTGTTACTTGCAAAGCTTCTATTGGAGAAACCGGATATTCTTCTTCTTGATGAGCCAACCAACTATTTGGATGTGGAACACATCGAATGGTTGAGGAATTACCTGATTGAATATGAGAATGCATTCATTCTCATCTCTCATGACATCCCATTCCTGAACAGCGTGGTTAATCTCATTTATCATATGGAAAACCAGGAACTTTCCAGATACCCTGGTGATTATGATGAATTTGTTCGTGTATATGAAATGAAGAAACAGCAGCTTGCCTCCGCCTATAAGAAACAGCAGAAGGAAATCGCTAACTTAAAAGACTTCGTCGCACGTAATAAAGCAAATGCCGCAACAAGTAAGATGGCAATGAGCCGCCAAAAGAAACTGGATAAAATGGATGTCATTGAATTGGATGCCGAAAAACCAAAGCCGAAATTTGACTTCAAACAGGCTCGCACACCCGGCAAGTATCTATTCCAGACAAAGGATCTCGTCATCGGCTATGACGAACCTCTATCACGGCCTCTCAACTTATCTATGGAACGAGGCCAGAAACTTGCCCTTTCCGGTGCTAACGGAATTGGAAAAACGACCCTCCTGAAAAGTATTCTCGGAGAGATCAGTCCTGTTTCCGGATCGGTCGAACTCGGCGAGCATCTTCATATCGGTTACTTTGAACAAGAGCAGAAAGACATTGGCAGTCAAACGTGCATCGAAGAAATATGGGAGGAGTTCCGTCACTTCACTCAGTATGAAGTAAGAGCTGCTTTAGCAAGGTGCGGACTCACCAGAAAACATATCGAAAGTAAAGTTCAAGTGTTAAGCGGTGGAGAGAAAGCCAAAGTCCGACTCTGCAAGTTAATCAACAAAGAAACGAACCTGCTTGTACTTGACGAACCGACCAACCACTTGGATGCCGATGCTAAAAATGAACTGAAACGGGCATTAAAAGATTATAAAGGAAGCGTACTCCTCATCTCCCACGAACCTGAGTTTTATCAGGACATCGTCACGGATGTTTGGAACTGCGAAGACTGGACAACTAAATTATTTTGATTAGAAAGAAGCTTCCTTTAACAAGGAAGCTTCTTTCAGTATTTGGAGAAAGTTTAGGCGGTCAGGAAATTCAATCCAAAAACCATAACCAGGTTCACCAGCCGTCTCCTTAAAACTTCTTTAACAAGCTTCATTTCTTCACCTGTGAAACCCGGAACCAAGCATATAAGAGGAATGGTATAAGGAATTTGTGTTATATTACGTATGCAAATTCCAAGGAGGGATACTACCATGTCTGTACATGAAAAAAAGAAGCAACAACTGTTAGAAGCAGCACACTTCCGCTATGCGACAAAGAATTTCGATCCAGATAAAAAATCTCCGATGAAGACTTTCAATTTCTTTTAGAAATCGGCAGACTTTCCCCAAGTTCATTCGGGTATGAACCTTGGCGTTTTGTCGTTGTTGAAAGCGAAGAACTTAGACAGAAGATTAAGGAGACTGCATGGGGCGCATACGGAAAGCTGCCGGATGCAAGCCACTTTGTCCTTTATCTTTCCAGAACGGGAAAGGACACACGATTCGACTCGGATTATTTGAAAGATCAGTTAAAGACAGTAAAAGGTATGCCGGAAGAACATGCTCAAAAATTCATAGGCAGAATAGAAGAATTCCAGAAGCAGGACTTCCAATTAGATACAGATCGCGCCCTACTTGACTGGGCAGGTAAACAAACCTATATTGCATTGGGAAATATGATGACAGCAGCGGCTGAGATCGGGATTGATTCTTGTCCAATTGAAGGGTTTCCGATAAAAGCAATGCACGATCTTCTTGAAGAAGAAGGACTTCTGGATAATGGAAGCTTTGAACTGTCTGTCATGTGCGCTTTCGGTTACAGGAACGAAGAACAACCGAAAAAAACACGCCGCCCAATCGATAATGTCGTAAAATGGATCTAATAAATGTTACAGGGATTTTCCTTATGTAGGAAAATCCTGTTTACTTTCTCCCTCTCTTAACATAAAACTCAACCAAATGTCTCATTGACGGATAAAATCTTATAGTTGTATCATACAAATATAAAGTTGTAACATACAACTATTTATTCAAGCATGCCGTTGAAAAAGTTTCTTTACGGCAAATCAACCAGCTATGAAAGAAGGTTACATCATGTGTGGAATTACAGGATGGGTCTCATGGACCCGTTTATTAGGGAATCAAGAGAAAACACTGAAAGAAATGACAGAATCCATTACTCACAGAGGACCGGACGCCGACGGTTTTTGGCTTGATGGACATGCCGCTTTCGGTCATCGTCGTCTGATTGTCGTTGATCCGGAAGGCGGCCTCCAGCCGATGATTTACGAAGCAGACGGAAGTAAAGTCGCCCTTTCCTACAACGGGGAAATCTATAACTTCCAAGAGCTTCGTGAAGAGTTGACAGTGCTTGGTCACACCTTCCAAAGCTCCTCCGATACGGAAGTCCTCCTCCATTCCTATCTGGAATGGGAAGAGAACTGTGTCCATCATCTGAACGGGATCTTCGCTTTCGCTATTTGGGATGAACGCAAAGACCAACTGATGTTGGGACGTGACCATCTTGGCGTAAAACCACTTTACTTCGCCAACAGGGATGGAGAAATTATTTTCGGATCCGAATTGAAAACTTTATTCGCTCACCCTTCCATCGAACCTGTTATTGATAAGAACGGTTTATCTGAAGTATTCGGGCTCGGGCCGATCCGCACGCCGGGACAAGGTGTCTTCAAAGATATCGAAGAAGTACGTGCCGGCCACTACGTTCTTTTTACGAAAGATGAGCGTCACACGGAACGATACTGGAAGTTGGAAAGTAAAACACATGAAGATGACCTGGATGAAACGGTCGAGAACATCAAGTGGTATTTGGAAGATACGGTAAACCGCCAATTATATGCGGATCGACCTGTCGTCTCTATGCTGTCCGGCGGCCTGGATTCCAGCGGATTGACAGCCATTGCATCTAAACAGCTGGAGAAGACCGGGAACACACTTCATACGTACTCTATGGATTTTGAAAACAGCGACGACAGCTTTGCTCAGGATTTCCTGCGCGTAGACAAAGACGAGCCATGGGTCAAGAAAGTAGCCGAACATGCAGGTACAAACCATGAATCGATCATCCTTGACGCTGAGTCTCTTGTGAACAACTTATTAGTTCCGATGAGAGCAAGAGATCTTCCGGGTGTCGGAGAAATTGAAACCTCTCTTTACCTCCTTTTTAAAGAAATGGAAAAAGACGCAACGGTTGCTCTATCCGGTGAATCTGCGGATGAGGTGTTCAGTGGGTATCCATGGTTTCATAAAGAAGAATTTCTTGATGCAGACACGTTCCCTTGGTTATTGAACATGCAGGGGATATCCGGCATCCTTTCCGACGATATGAAAGAAAAATTAGACATTCCCGCCTATCAAAAAGCACGCTATCAGGAAGCACTCGAAGAAGTGCCGACGCTTGATAGCGAAACAGAGACACAGGCAAAACAAAGACGTATGTCTTACATGTTCATTACACGCTTTCTCCCTTTCATGCTGGATCGAAAAGACCGTTCCAGTATGATGACAGGCTTTGAGGTACGCGTTCCTTTCTGTGACTACCGACTTGTAGAGTACCTATGGAATGTACCGATTGAAATGAAGAACGTAGATGGAATAGAAAAAGGAATTCTGCGCCGTGCCCTTGCCGACTATTTGCCGGAGGATGTACGATACCGCAAAAAGAGTGCCTACCCAAGTACGAAAGATGAAGAATATTTGGCAGGGGTGAGAAACTGGATGCTTAGAATCCTTGATGATCCTGATTCTCCTGTCCTTGCCTTTATCGATACGGATAAAATTCGCAGCATTGCAGAAGAAAAAGCGACGGATATCGATGCCAATGCTGCTAAATCTCTATTCGACTATTTGATTCAGATCAATGAATGGATGAAGGAATACGACATTAAAGTAGAACTATGAAGAAGGAAAATCCCCACTGCTTAAGCAGTGGGGATTTTTAGTAATTTATTGATAGTTAATGATGGACGGGTTCGGATCCATTTTCAATACTTCTTCTGCGGTCAGTACCGGCTCGTCTTTCTTATAAAAGACTTTGAATCCACCATATTGAACGGCCTCATTCCGAACAAATTTGCGGTATAGACTCATCTTCGTTCCAGCGGCTCCCCATCCGTCATAGTTTAGCGCAACTTCGACATTATCCGTGGGCTGGATAGCGTCCTTATTAGTCAGAGCCTCGTCCATAAACTGGTGAACAAGTACGATTTTATCAGGGAGATTGTTCTCTTCCACCATGTTCGATATGTATTCTACCGCCTCCTGAACTTCCGCACCATCGACCTGTCCCAGGTTAATTCCGGGTGTTTCTCCTTCAGCAACGTGGAATTCCGTATCAATTGCTAAATGTACATTCGGCATTTTAAGCCATTTCTCTATCAATTTCACTTGGTTCATAACCGAATCTGTGCCAAGTTGCACATCAAGCATTAATAGTGCATCGTTCTCTTCCGCCAGTTCTGCATAACGGTCAATATCTTCCGGAGAAGTCATGTGAAAATATTTTCCTTCTTCGCCCGGATTGCGCTGTGCCACCGTAGTGATCAGCTCAATCATTGGTATGGCCGGCCGCTCAGGATCCGCATCGGAATAAGCCTGTGTCTGCTCCTTCAATTTGCTCATCAGTGCTTCCGGCTCCATTTCTCCAAGAATACCCATATTCTCAGAGTTTGGGTGACCATAGTAAGCTACAATTCTATGATCTTTCAACGGTCCATCCGATTTATCTTCTGCACCCTTAACAAGCGTCTGCCCTACAGGCACCATACGTTCCCGTTCGCCGCCATGCGCCTGAACGGCCGGCATCTTCTCTTTCTCCTCTTCGGTGAGACCATCAGCAATCGGCTCGGACCCTTCTGCTGGTTCCAATGCCTTGTAAGGAGTTTCAGGTTCTTCCTCTTCCGGCTCCGCTTCTTTCTTTTCAACTTTCTGGTCCGTTTCCTCATCGGCCGTCTTTTCGTTATTCGTTGATGCCGTATCTTCCGAGCACGCAGCAAGGAAAAATGCAACGACAGCCAACAACAAAAGAATACTGAATTTCTTCACTATTTGTCACTTCCTTATGTAATTTGTTCCAAAAACTTTCTACATTTTAACACAGGATGAAATATTTTGTGGCTGGTATTTGAAATTGAACAGAAAGTCTCATCTATATTCCCCCTTCCTAATTCAACCAACTCTACCCTTCACAACAGTGCACAAAACAAAAAGAAGACGTGTCACGCCTTCTTTTCCGAATAAATGTGCTGGTCTTCACAGAGGATACAGGATTCAAACCAGCTGCCGCTTATAAATTTCTTCCTTAGTACGAAGATCGACTGCGTCAACAACCATTTCCAAAACAGCATCATCTTTCATTGATTTCTGCCCCCACAACCTTATGTAAAAGTCTGACCGATGATCGTGGAAAGCAACCTCTACATTTCGAATGCCTTCTTCTTCCTTTATTATACACTCCTTAAATTCCATAACCTCCCGGGGCTGACTTAATAAATATTGGCGCAAGACCGCTTCTAACTCTGGAAAAACGAGTACTCCTTCCACCAACACTTTTTGCTCGAAATCATCCCATTGATTAAAATGGTGAACAGTGATTTGATCCATAAAACTGACCTCTCCTTTCTGCTGTGGAAAACTGATTCCCTTAACGGACGATAGGCAAACCTATCCCTATATAGCTCCATACCTAGTTATATCTAACCTCTATAATGATCAGATAATTAAGAAAATTCGTTCTGGACTGCATTACACCAGCAGAAATGGCATGTGTTTTATGGATGACCACATCGTATCATACAGGAAACTTTAATTTGGACAAAGATTTATTGTAAGATTTCCTCACAAAAATATAGCACATTTTGTAAATAACTGTTGTAATAATAGCATAGCTAACGACAGGATCTTCTCCTTTTAGTTTAGACATTTATCCTATCAGACGTGAGCTAACACCTATCCGTACTTGGATGAGTCTATTACACTCACAGGTTCATCGGGTGACTGCGGATAAGGTATCCTCCTTTTACCCTCGATAGGCAGCCCTCCAACCGAATCGATGCGAACGTATCGAAAAAAAGCAAAGACACAGCTTCACCCCTGCGTCTTTGCTAACTCTTTAACTATTTACTTCTCTTCTATTCTTCCCGGAGTAGAACCAACCGCCTATTGCCACCCCTAATAGAACCGTCCAAAAAGTGATGGTCCAGGCCGCTCCATGTGCAAAATGCTCGTTGAGAACACCAACGTTTTCATGAGAAAGTGTAATAACAGCAAGTTTCACACCAACCCATGCGACAATAAGGTAGGCTGTAGTTTCCAGAGACGGCCGCTTATCCAGCAGTTTAACAAACCAGGTAGCAGCAAATTTGATTAAGATCAATCCTGCAACACCGGCGGCAAGTACAACCAAAAATTGACCGCCGTCCATTCCTCCGATTTCCGGTAGGGGGGTATTAGGCAATGCTAATGCGAGAGCCACAGCAGCAAGTATAGAATCAATAGCAAACACTAAATCCGCTGCACCAATTTTTAAAACCGTCGGCCAGAACCCTTGTCCGGAAGACAACTCTTCCTCTTGGTCTTCTTCTTTTTTACCAATAATATTTTTCAGACCTAAGTAGATGAGGTACACAGCACCGACAGCCTGAACCTGCCAAACGTTTGCAATAAATGAAATAACAAAAAGTGCGATAAACCGGAAGATAAAGGCACCAATAATTCCATAGTTAATGGCCCGCTTTTTCTGATCATCCGGCAAGTGTTTGGCGATAACGGCAAGCACAAGGGCATTATCCGCAGACAACAAACCCTCTAAACCAATGAGGATAACCAGGGTCCAAGCATATTCTATCCATAATGAGTCCATTTTTCCCCTTCTTTCCTTATGCCCCACATAAAAAACCCTTGCATCGTTTGCAAAGGTTCAGCTTTCTGCACGTATCCGCATTCTGCATATGTCTTATGAAAATGGCAGGACTCTGTGGGAGCATGCTCCTTTGATGAATATAAGAACTATATCAACAAAGACCTGGATGGTCAATTCGAATCTTCACCATTACCCACGAGCATTATTTAGAAAATGTTATTGTCAACCGTAAATTCAAGGATGACAGCCGGACACAAGAGATAGGACTTATCGAATGGACCTGGATGGTGGCCGCTCCCGTAACCGTATGTCGCTTGACCAAGGCGGTATCCTAACCAGGGATATAAGTCTCCTGCTCGTGATATTAAATTCTTTCACTTTTTGATCACCTCTTCTCTTTAACCATATGGTCCGTCCATTCAAATGGTTAAGCTTTTAAAAAAACCGTTTCCCGAGGTCAGGAAACGGTTTTCCTCTATTGAATCTGGAGTGTCACATCATCTATATGAATGTGATTACTTCCGCAACGTCCCCCATCAAAAGCTTAAGGAAAGTCGTTTTCTTTTAAGACGAAATCGATTTCGTAACGGAAAAAATTTTACCGGTTAAACGAATTATTCTTAATGGTTTCTTTATACCAGTAAAAGCTGTCTTTCTTCGTTCTTTTGAATGTTTCAAAGTCTACGTGAATGATCCCGAACCGCTTATCATATCCTTCCGCCCATTCAAAATTATCCAGGAGCGACCATACAATATAACCGGCGATCGGAACTCCGGATTGAATGGAACGATCCAGTGCGGTCAAATGCTGCTTTAAGTAATCAATCCGCTCCTGATCATGAACTCTTCCATCCTTGACACCGTCATTGTAGCATGCGCCATTTTCCGTAATGTAGATAGGAACATTCCCGTAAGTTTGATGAATATCCGTCAATGCTTTATGAAAACCTTCTGCATAGATCGGCCACCCTATATCCGTTCTTCTTTCATCAAGAGGAACCTCCTCTACTTGAAACATCCCGCCATCTTCATGGTAACGACCGAGACTCCCTGTGTAAAAATTGATTCCCATAAGGTCGATAGGCTGGGCAATGGTATCCATATCCCCTTCCATCAACCGGAGATGTGCCCCCTGTTCAGCGAAAAGTTGGACTAACTCTTCTGGATATGATCCTTTGAATACAGGATCCATGAACCATTCCTTCTGCCACATCATCCCGAGCTTACAGGCATGAACATCCTCCTGTTTCCTAGTATATGGTTCAAGCCAGCCGATATTTGGAGCGTAGCCGATTTCCCCGTCCGGAACCTCTTCCCGGAATGATTTTACCGCTTTCCCATGTGCAAGAAGCAAATGGTGAGAGACATCCACCGCCGCCTGCAGATCTTTTTTCCCGGGAGCATGTACACCCAAGAAGTTAGAAAGAAAGGATGCACACCAAGGTTCGTTGATTGTTAACCACTTCTTCACGCGGTTTCCGAATAATTGGAACATGCATGTCGCATATGTATCGAACGCATCAACGGTAGATCTGCTTTCCCATCCGCCGTTTTCCTGAAGATATTGAGGAAGATCCCAGTGATATAGGGTGACCATCGGCTCTATACCTTCTGCAATAAGTGCGTCAACAAGGGAAGCGTAATAGTCGACCCCTTCTTTATTTGGGATTCCTGTTCGGTCTGGAAATATCCGCGACCATGAAATGGAGAAACGGTAAAGATCGACGCCTAGTTCTTTTAAATGTCGGACATCCTCCCTGTATAAATGGTAGCTGTTACATGCACGGTCACCGGTGTCCCCGTTTTTTACGTTGCCTGGCGTATGGGAAAACACATCCCATATAGAAGGGGTACGGCCTCCTTCTTCCACCGCACCCTCGATTTGATAAGATGCCGTGGCGGCACCCCATTTTAAGCTTTCAGGAAACTTTATAGTTGTCATGCTATCCCCTCCATAAATAATGACTCAACGTTCGATTGTCGTTGCCCGCGGTACCAGTTCAGGGTCTACTTTTACTGCCTGAATGGCATGATCTGATTTCATTAAATCTTCCAGCATATATGCAGAAAGTTTTCCAAGTTTCTGTTTATCCTGCTTTACAGTGGTAAGCGGCGGATCACTATACCGGCAAGCCTCGATATCATCGCAGCCGACCAGCTGTATATCATGAGGTACGGAGAGTCCGTGTTCTTTTATGGCTTTTAAAGCACCAAGAGCCATCATATCAGAAGCGGCGAATACGGCTTCCGGAAGCCTTCCTCCATTCAGAATCTTCTTCATCGCGTCATACCCGCTGTCTTCAAAGAAGTCCCCATAATGGATCCAGTCCTTCTCTACGTTCAGACCAAATTGGTTCATAGCGTCCACGAATCCGATATTACGGATACTGGATACTAAAGAGTCTTGTTTCCCTCCGATGTAAGCAATATTCCGAACCTGATTTAAATACAGATATTCCACTACATTAAAGCCGATTTTTGCATTATCTGTCATGATGTAACTGGAACGGGGGCCTTCCAATTTTAAATCGATTCCGATACAGGGGATGTCGCTTGCTGCGATCTCGTGGACCGCATCTTCAATCTCATCTCCAGCAATAATCAAACAACCATCGACATGGAAGTGTTTGCATCTTTCCAAATACTTGCTCTCCCCTTCATAAATCTTTTCATTTGAGAAGAGCAGTAAATCATACCCAAGGGCGCCTACCGTTTTCTTAAAAGAGTTGACGACCTCGTTAAAGAAAGGGTGCTTGAAATCTACGTTGATTTTCCCCGCATAGATCAGACCGATCAAGTTGGATTTCTTTGTAGCCAGTGATTTGGCTGAAAAAGTGGGCTGATATTTCGTATCTTCGATGATTTTAAAGACTTTCTGCCTTGTTGAATCACTGATGCCACCGTAATTATTAATAATTTTTGATACAGTAGCCGGTGATACACCGGCCATCTTCGCGATATCCCTGATCGTTAAATCCATGGTTTTGTATTCTCTCCTTAGACACTTTCCTGTAAAAACTATGTTTCTATTGTATCAACAATTGGAATATTTAACATATGGATCGATTACTTTACCGATCCTTCCGTGATACTGGATATAAACCATTTATTAAAGATAAGGAAGATGATGATCAACGGAACGGTCGCCCAGAATACGCCTGACAATAACATACCGAAATCCACCCGGAATGCATTGTTCAAGGATGCCAGAGCGACTTGCAGCGTGTAGGAAGACGGGTCTCTTAAGACGGTGAACTGCCACAAAAACTCTCCCCACACAAGAGTGAATACGATTATTCCAAGTGTAGCAAATGCCGGTTTAATAATCGGAAGGACGATACTTCGATAAATACGGAAGTTTGAGCAGCCGTCCAGTTTCGCAGCCTCCATAATTTCATCCGGAACCGATTCACTGATATATTGGCGCATAAGGAAAATGCCAAGCGGATTTAACAGAAACAATACACCTGCACCGAACAATGTATCTAACCACCCAAGCTGCGACACAAGGTAATATTGAGGGATCAATCCCAGTTGGGGAGGGATGACCATCGTCAGCAGGATACAGATAAAGAAAAAGTTCTTGCCCGGGAAGTTGAATTTAGCAAACGCGAAGCCTGCTAAAGAACTGATTATCAAGACAGCAAGCGTAACAGTCGTACATAAAAGGATCGTATTCCACATCGCTTGAAAGAATGGAATGGTATCCAACACTTTGGTAAAGTTTTCGACCAGTTGATCCCCTGGTAACAGTGTCGGAGGGATCGAGTTATAGGCAGCACTCGGTCTCGTTGCCATAACAAACATCCAATAGAATGGAAAGAGAGACAGCAAGGATGCCAAGCTCAGTAATATATATATCGGGACTCTTCCGCCTTTCCCTTCTGCCGGTTTTCTCATTTAAGACACCTTCCTTTTCTTCTCACGATTGAATCCTGAGGTTAACCACGTATTGATGGCTGCTGCTGCAATGATGATGATCAGTAAAAGGACAGCCGTAGCCGATGCTGTACCGAAAGAACCCAGATTAAAAGCATCCCTGTATAAGTACATGACCACTGTCATCGCTTCATCACGACTAAAGGCAGAAGATCCGAGGAATACTGTCGGTTCTGCAAAAAGCTGCAGGGCACCAACCGTAGACATAAAGACGGTTAACAGAATGAACGGTTTCAGCAATGGAATCGTAATATGGAAGAATTGCTGCATCTTCCCTGCACCATCAATGGTGGCAGCCTCATACAGATCCTTTGGAATACTTTGTAGACCTGCCAGGTAAATAATGGTGTTATATCCTACCCATCGCCAGAAAACCATCAGAGCGATTGCGATCTTCGCCCCCCATTCCGATGTTTTCCAACTTACAGGATCGATACCGAAAAGACCGATAAAGTAATTGGCAAGAGCTGTTTCGCTGCTGCTGAAAAACACACCGAATACGAGCGCAACCGCAACCATAGAAGTGATATACGGCATAAAGATCGTCACCCGGAAGAAGTTAGTGAACCGGATGACGGCAAGGTTCAGGAAGTAAGCTAGAATGATACCGACAATCAGCTGTGGCGCAGTGCCCATCAATCCAATAATTACTGTATTATAGAGTGACTTCCAAAACAGCGGATCCTGTAGAACAATTATAAAATTGCTCATTCCTACAAACTCCATTTCACCCAGACCATTCCACTTTTGAAAAGCAAGAACGATGCTGAAACCTGCAGGATACAAACCTATAATGCCAAATATGATAAAAAAGGGAGCGATATAGAGATACCCGGAAAGCATATCTTTCTTCTTCTCGGACATGTGACTCGTCTTCGCTCGGGAGACTCTCTGTTGCTTCTCCACACTCTCCATCCAATTTCCTCCTTCGTTATGTAAGGCAGGCTGAACAAGTGCTGTCCAGCCCGGCCTCCTTCATCGTTTCAAAAGATCATTGATCCGTTTCACGGCTGCATCCCATTCTTTCTCCGGATCAGCACCTTCCTGGACATTCTTCAGGGCTGTAAGCACTTCGTTGTTTACGGTCACATATTTAGGACCTTTGTAAACTTCTGGAATTTCCTGTGCTGCTTCAGCGAAGTAAGCGGCTGTATTTTGCCCTCCAAAATATTCGTCCTCATTATTGGTGAACGCTTCCATTTCATACGTATCCGGTGTGGATGGGAATAAACCGCTCTCCGTAAAGGATTTCATTTGATTTTCTGGTGATAACAACCATTGAGCAAAGTCGTAAGCTTCCTCCTTATAATCTGTTTCAGCCGGCATCGCTACGTAGGATCCGCCCCAGTTACCTGCAAACTGTGTAGGCATAGTCGTCACGCGCCAATCCCCTTCCGCATCGGGTGCATTTTCTGTCATGTATCCTTTCAACCATGCAGGAGCCAATTCTGCTGCAAAACTCCCCTCATTTAAGGCGTTCGCCCACTCAGGTGTCCACATATCAAAATTAGAGACAACCCCCATATCATTTAACTCCACTGCATAATCATAAGCCGCTTTGACACCGTTATCGGATTCTTCAATAAGAAGTTCGCCATCCCTGTTGAAGTAGCTGACCTCGAGAGCGTCCATGTTGGCACGGAATGCCATTTCCATACTATCGACCATCGGTTTATTGGTCTCTTTCCATATGGTCTCTGCTGCTTCTTTGAATTTTTCGGGAGAATCGATCATGGCAGTCACTTCATCCGGATCCGTAGGCAGACCTGCTTCTTCAAAAATCCCGGTATGATAATACATGGCTTTCGGGCCGATATCCGTAGGCAATCCAAACAAAAAATCTCCGTCGCCGTTCTCTGCCATCTTCCATTTCCAATCTAAGTATTTGCCTTCCAGATCTTCTGCGCCTAAATCATAAAAATTGACGAATCGATCCTGCGCTTCCCTATAACGGTCCAGCTGATCGATTTCAATCATTGTCAGATCCGGTGCGCCGGTTCCAGCGGATATAGCTGTAAATAAGCTATTATGATGGTCTTCTAACTCAGAGTTTTTTATGTTGATTTTCACGTCAGGGTTCTCTTTTTCATATTCTTTTGCAAGATCTTCATAATTGGTTGCACCAAAAACCCAGAAATCAAGGGTTACTTTACCTTCTCCCGAAGCAGAATCATCTCCTCCACTGCACGCATAAAGAAAAGTAGTCAACAATAATAACATTGCAATCATCCAACTCTTTTTCAACTTCATTCCTCCTCTGAAATGCCATTAACGAAACCG
>NZ_ANPF01000090.1:0-30656 GCF_000328325.1 Halobacillus sp. BAB-2008
TCTGATTGTGTTCGCAAGTATCGGCGGCAATGCATGGCACATAACAAGTGTGACGATATACGGTGTATCCATGCTCGTCTTATATGTTTCTTCGACACTCGTCCACAGTTTTCCTCCAGGGAAAGCAAAGGACCTGTTTGAAATCTTTGATCACTCGGCGATTTATTTATTCATTGCCGGCACCTATACCCCGATTCTGCTCGTCCCATTAAGAGGAGCGCTCGGTTGGACTCTGTTCGGCATCGTATGGGGGCTTGCGGTTCTCGGTATTCTGTTTAAGGTATTCTTCGTCAAACGTTTTGTTGTAATGTCCACCGTTTTCTATGTACTGATGGGCTGGCTTATCGTTCTTGCCTGGGGTCCGCTTACCGCTCAGGTTCCAGCCGCCGGCATCACGTACCTCGTCGTCGGAGGCGTCCTGTATTCCATCGGTGCAATTTTCTATGTATGGCGCAGTTTCACCTATCACCATATGGTTTGGCACTTGTTCGTCCTCGGTGGGTCGATCCTGCACTTCTTTACGGTATTCTTCTATATCATCGGTTGAAGTGATCGTTCCATCAGCACATAAAAAAGGTTCAGAGCCGGATGACGGTTCTGAACCTTTTTCTATGTGAATCAAAATGGATGTTTGTTCAGCCACTGTCCGCCGTCCAGCGTTACCACTTCACCATTCATGTAGGAAGCTTCTGAGAGAATGAAATTTGCGAGAGCCGCAATCTCTTCCGGTGTTCCGAGACGCTTCAGAGGTACGGACTTCAGTGTCCGCTCCGCCGCTTCCTCCGACTGAAACAACCGGTCTGCCCCACCTGTCCTCTCAATCGGCCCAGGGGCAATGGCGTTCGCCCTTATACCATACTTACTTCCCCACTCCACAGCAAGCGTGCGGGTCATGGCAAGGACCCCCGCTTTAGCCGAGGCGGAATGAATAACTCCTGCCCCTGCTCCCCATGCATATGTAGCGACAATATTCAGAATGGATCCTTTGATTTTGTTTTCAATCCAGTAATTTCCTACGGCATGACTGCAGTAAAAGGTACCATTCAGTACAATGTTAATGACCGCATTCCAGCCGTTGGGCGATAAATCCTCCGCAGGTACGATGAAATTACCTGCCGCATTATTAACAAGATGATCCACCTTACCGAAAGCGCTTACAGTTTCAGCGACCATTCTCTCTGCATCTTCCACTTCTCGCACATCCATCTGAATGGTAAGGACGTCATCTTCCTTTCCTTGTGCAATTTCCTTCCGCGCCGCTTCCAGACGTTCTTCGTTTCTACCGGCAATGGCGACCTTTGCTCCTGCCTCCACGAAACATTTAGCCATATGGAGCCCCATCCCGCTCGATCCTCCCGTGACAATGACTACTTCGTTCTTCATGACAAATTCCTCCTCTTTTCCTCTTACATATCTTTCTACACGCATAAAATGAATTCCTGTTCATTTTATAAAAAACGCGGTATTTTCGACGAATTTTTTTTCGTTTCGTGATATAATGGCGGAAGAATTCAGGGGAGTGCTGCTATGAAAATGAGTCGTAGAACCTTTCTGAAACGCGTGTTATCCGGTACAGCAGGCATTCTCGGGATCGGCGCTTTTGGATACTCGTATGCCCGTTATCTCGAGCCTCACATGCTTCAGACAAAAACCTATTCGATTACAAGCGAAAAAATTCCGAGAGCTTTCCACAATTTCAAAGTTCTCCAGTTCTCCGATACCCATCTCGGGTTCCATTATGATATAAACCAATTAAACAAGCTCTCAGAGATCATCAATGGGTACGAGCCCGACCTCCTGCTTTTTACCGGCGATCTCGTCGATAAACCCCACACGTACGATTATCCTGTGGAGCTTGTGCAGGTGCTCAGGAAACTGGAAGCTAAACGCGGGAAGTACTGGATTTACGGAAACCACGACCATGGTGGTTACGGTACAGACAAAATCCGGGACGTGATGGACCAGGGCGGCTTCCAACTTTTGCAGAACGAACACATCCTCATTCGAAATGGGTCTGCATCTTTTGCCCTTGCAGGTTTGGACGATGTGATGCTGGGGAAACCGGATATTGAAAAAGCATTGAACCGTATTCCAGAGGATTTATTCACACTCCTGATGGTTCATGAGCCGGATGTTGCCGACGACTATCAACGCTACCCAATCGACCTTCAACTTTCCGGTCACAGCCATGGAGGACAAGTGCAGCTGCCGTTTTACGGGTACATGGTCACCCCTCCCTATGCGGAGAAATATGTCGAAGGTCATTACCGCTTGGAACAGGGACTCGATTTGTACGTGAGCAGAGGCATCGGAACGACACGGCTGCCTTACCGTTTCCTTTGTCAGCCGGAAATTTCGTTATTTCTCTTGAAATCAAATGATTCTTAAAGACTACACATAAATCATGCAACCATACGAATACAAGTGGTACACTAGAAGAAGTTTACTTGTAGGAGAGGTCCTGTTGGTTATACTAAGACAGCTCTCTCTATCCTCCTCCTACCAAGGGAGGGACAGGCTGATGCATCCGCCCGTTACCAAAGCGTCTTTTACAGCCAGGCGGATCTATGACGGGAACTTCCGTTACACCGCCTTTCGTCAAATCCTAATAGATAGAAAACCGTTTGAATTGGATGGAAAGGAGTCCACTGATGAAAGAAACACATTTATCCAACCGGGAATTGGCAGAATCCTTATTTATCGTCAACCGCCATGCCAAGACAGCTCCGGAACCAAAGCACTTATACGACATCAAAAAACAAACCATCGAAAAACTCCTTCAGGAAAACCGCGCGAAGAAAGTAGGACTTCACTTCTCGGACCACCCGAGATTCAGCCAGCAGCATTCGACTCTCCTGATTGAAGTCGGGGGCTATTACTTCCACGTTCCTGCACATAAACAGGATTTCGATCAACTCAAGCACCTCGGTAAAGTCGACCAGTCCTACCGCAATCCTAAGCCGAAGCTTTCCCTGTCGAAAGCGAAGCGGAATCTTTACCACTATTTGGATTGGAAAATGCCGAAAAAACCGATGCATGCCATGCAGACGACAAGTCCGAGCTTTCTCGGGCAGCCGACCGGCGGTCCGTGGAACCAACGCAGACGAAGGGATCGCTGATAAAACCGCTCCTTATGTTTCGCTTCTGTAAAAATAAGGAATGAAACATAAGGAGGAGGCTGATTTCTATGACGATGGATCCAATGGAAGACTTTCTTTATCATTTGAAGAAGTATATGGAATACACGACGGAAATGCGTTCATCCTATGAGCATCTGACCGCAGAACAAAAAGAAAAGGTCATCCAGGCGTCCCCTGCAGGGAAGGACCCGGAAGTACTCTCCAAGCATGCCTACGCCTGGCATGATAAGCTTTTCACACAGAATGAGATGGATAAAAAAAGATGACAAGAGGCCGCTTTGCGCCCTTTGTCATCTTTTTTTCTTCGTACCCCTCGTTTACAGCTGTTACAGAATAAAATGGTCGATCCATTTAACAAGGTCGACGATTTCCGGTTTGGACACTTGCGCATCAGCACCGACCATTTCTCCCTTATGCCGCAGATCATCGGTGATCAAGGAAGAGAAGATGATCACCGGCAGCTTGCTCATCGCTTCATTTTCTTTAATCAGTTTTGTCAGATGATGCCCGTCCATACGGGGCATCTCAATGTCTGTAATGATCAATTGATATTCCTCTTCCAGCACTTTACCTTCTTCTGCCAATCCTGCCAAATGATCGTATGCTTCTTTGCCGTCTTCAAAGCTGAACGTCTGCTCATATCCTGCTTCCCCGAGTGTCTCCTGAACCATTGCCCGGAGCATGGCTGAATCCTCTGCCAGCAGAATTCGTTTCGTCGACCGATCCCGGTCTCCAAGTTCCCTAAGCTGCCCTTTGTGAATGCTGGACTCCGGGTTAATGTCAGTGACGACCTTCTCAAAATCAAGCAGAAGCATCATTCCCTCTTCCATCTTGATCACACCTGTGACCTGCGTCTCCAGCCCTTGATACATACGATCAGGCTTTTCGATATCACTCCATGAAATGCGGTGGATCTGGGTAACGGTATGTACGTGGAAAACAATTTTTGTCTGATTAAATTCCGTAAGAATGAATTTATCCCGTTCCGGATTTTCCGAGGCAGGGAAACCCAGGGCGTGTGCCACATCCACCACCGGCACGACCTCTCCACGAATTTCTATAATTCCCTCCACCGACTTATGGGAATGAGGAATTTTCGTAATAGGATGCGGGTTTAATATCTCCTTGACTTTGATGACGTTGATCCCGAAGCGGTTGCCCTCGATACCGAATTCTACAATCTCCAATTCGTTGGTGCCGCTCTCCAATAGGATTCCCTGTTCTTTGTTCACATTTCATCGCCCTTCCTGTATCGGATCTATGCCTTATATCGACATTCTTCCTGGAAGGTTTAGAAAAGAAATCCTACTTACAAAAAAAGCCCCAGAATTCAGGCTCAATGACATGTATTCATGCAAACAAATATACTTATTCTCCCACGTAAATGACAAAGAGTCCGTCGTCACAGAAAACATCCTAAGCTGCTTTTTTGTGGCGACGGCTGAGTTTCTTCCAGCTCCGCTTTCCTGCCTGAAAGAGGATATAACATAAACCGAAGCTGCTCATGCCAAGCAGGGAAATCGACCAGAAAAAGTCAGGCAGCATCGACGTGTTTCCGCTCATCGCATAACGATCAATCAGTTGAAGAAAGACGAGCACTGTCAGACTGCTGCCCAGGTAGCTTGCAAAAGTCTTCCAGTTATGAAGGATGATCCACTCCATTACGGGTTTCATCACCCACATGACGGCCGCCATCAACAGAAATACAAGTGTGAATTGGACGTGGTGGGGTTCAAGGCCGAATATTCCCAATAGATCAGGGTCCAACATCCGGATTGCTCCATCCAGAATAGAGGGGTCCAGCCATTCGGACAAATTCATGTACGTTCATCTCCTTGTTCTCATTACTACCATTATGAACAAGGAAAGATTTCCTTAAACGTCCAGCATGCCCTGTGCTTTCATCCATTTCAATGCTTCTCTTCTGCTGAGCGGGCGGAGCGGGTGACTTTCTACAAACAGAAGGACGGCTTCCGGTGCTGTCTTGCTGTATTCCCGCAGCGCCCATCCGATTGCTTTCTCGATAAAAAATTCCCGCTCCTCTTTCAACTCATGGATAACGTGATATAACAGGTCCCGATCCGTCTTTTCCTTGTATCTCAACTGATGCAGGAGGCTCGAGCGGCGCAGCCACATCGTTTCCGACCGGCTCCATTCCTCCGTAACAGGACGGAGAAAATCGGGGTAACGAAGGAAGAAAGCACCACACAATTTCGACGCGATCGGATCGACTGTATCCCACCAGGGTTTCGTCTCCAGCAGTTGCTTATACCCGTCGATGGCGGACGGGAGCGTTTTCTTCGTGCCGCGCTCCAGTAGTTCAATAGCTGCATAATGACATTCCCTTTCTTCCATATCGAACAGGAGTTTCGCAGCCTCCATCCTCTCCGCTTCCTCTATGTTCCGGTATTCTTTCCATATCGGACGGCATAGAAGCCGGCGATCCGGTGCTTTTATCCCAAAAAAAGAAAAATGGTGTTTCATATAAGCTTCCATGGGCATCTTGTTTTTCTCGTTCTTGTTTGAAGCAAGCGCCTCGTGAACAGCTGCGGCCAATACCCTCGCCCTATTCATCAACTTTCTTTCTCCAAAAAAGAAGCTAGAAGCTCTTCAGACTGTTTCGCTTCTTCATACCCTTGAACATAGAGCTGGTGCAGACGTTCTCTGTTCTTTTCCACACGCCCGACCTTAAGCGGCTCTTTCGGCCGGATAATGAAGACCGATCCTTCCTCTTCCATCTCCTTCAAAAGCTTAAGCTGCTGATTGTATTTGATATGGCGTTCGATCATAGCTCTTGCGAACAAGGGGAACTGCTTGTACTTCCGATTCATATACCAGGCGCCTTTCATCTTTCCTTTGATATACCCATCGTTCCTGGTCAGGACGACGACGTGCTTCTTATTGCCGTCCTCCATCGAGCGGTCCAGGGGAATCGGGTCCGCTATGCCGCCATCCATCAACTGCCTGCCATCGTAAGCTATGCTTGGAGCGATCATGGGTAGAGAGCTTGAAGCACGTATCAACTGAAGCAGACTGCTCCTATCAGGATACTTATCATAAAACACCGGAGCCCCGGACTCCATATCCGTCGTACCGATCACAAAAGTCGTATCCTGTTTAAGAAACGCATCGTAATCGAAAGGAACCAATTGGTTTGGAAGTGTATCGAATATGAAATCCATTCCAAACAATTGACGTTTTGTGAACATCCGTTTGTAAGATATGTATTCCGGATGACTCCCGTATTCGACGATTACTTCATAGTTCCTCCCCCGCTGTCCCGCGACGTAAGAACTGCCGTTACAGGCTCCTGCAGAAGCACCGACGACGTAAGGGAATTGGATGTTTTCATCCAGGAAGTAGTCCAACACCCCCGCTGTATAAGCGCCACGCATGCCGCCGCCTTCCAGCACCAGTCCCGTATTTTCCATTGAAATCACCTTCTGATTTGTTTTAAGATATTCTTATTATCATTCTGCCACAAATGATTCCGGAAAGTAAAAAGAAGCGCCCGCAGAATCGGACGCTTCTCTCATGTACTGTCATCAATTGACATACGTTTTCTTTTCCAGTCTTTTGGCATGCTTTTCATCTATTTTGTTCTCGATTTCTTCGAGGGCGTCTTCGTCCTTCAGAAGCTGCTGTTTGTTACGATCTACAAGATCTTCAAAGGAAATTCGGTTTGGTCTCATAGCTGTTCTCCTTTCCATTTCTTCCTTAGCAGTATACCAAATGTCTGAAGGCTGCACCATTAAATTGTTTGAACATTTTGTTAATTATGTGTTACAAGGAGAGAAACGATGAAACATAGGATCAATACGAAAGTAACAGAAATCGAAATATCCGGAATACGACGGTTCTTTAATATGGTCAGTGGCTACAAAGATGTTGTTTCTCTGACAATCGGGCAGCCTGATTTCCCGACACCGGCGAACATCAAAGCAGCCGGGATTAAAGCCATCGAAGAAGACCGGACGAGCTACACGCACAACGCAGGCATTCTCCCATTAAGAGAAGCGATCAGCAGACATGTACAGACGAATTACCGACTCGATTATGCACCGGAAGATGAGATTATTGTCACCGTAGGAGCTTCCGAGGCCCTCGATGTGACACTTCGGACAATCCTTGAACCAGGCGATGAAGTAATCCTTCCGGGACCTGTCTATCCCGGCTATGAACCGCTTGTGCACCTGGCAGGCGGACAGGTAGTCACCGTCGATACAAGGAAAAGCAACTTTAAACTCACACGGGCCGAAATAGAACGGGCGTGGACGGATAAGACGAAGGCCGTCATTCTTCCTTACCCATCCAATCCTACCGGCGTTTCGATGACAGAGCCGGAATTGGAAGATATTGCGGACTTTCTTGCCGGTAAACATGTCTTCTTGATCGCTGATGAGATATACAGTGAACTTGTGTACGAACGGCCGCACGTCTCCATCGCCTCGTATGCCGAACTGAGAGATAAGGTCATCGTCATCAACGGTGTTTCGAAGTCCCATAGTATGACAGGATGGCGGATCGGATACTTACTTGCCCCGCGCTGGCTGGCTTCCCATATTCTCAAGGTGCATCAATACAATGTCTCCTGTCCGACATCGATCAGCCAGTACGCAGCTTTAGAGGCGCTGACAAACGGAAAGCAGGACGCCGAACAAATGAGGGATGCCTATAGGAAACGGAGGGATTATGTGACCGAAAGGCTGCGCCAAATGGGTCTGTCCTTCGCTGAACCGGAAGGCGCCTTCTATATTTTCGTGGAATTTCCACTTGAAGGAAGAACGACGTTCGATCGAGCTGTCCAGCTGGTGGAGGAAGCCAAACTCGCTCTCGTACCCGGTGATGCCTTTTCCGCTTCCGGCCAAGGGTTTATGCGGCTTTCCTACGCCTACCATATGGATACGCTGAAAGAAGGACTCGACCGGCTCGAGAAGTTTCTCCAAAAAAATTGAAACAGCAAAAAGCCCGTGGACTGGATCCATGGGCTTTTCCAGAAGATCAAAAAACTTAAAAAGGTAATTCATTTTTTCGAAGCCCGTTCGCTAGGAAAAGTACTTCTTCCATAAGCTAAAAAAGCATATAGACGGGATCCATATGCTTTATTTCGGACGTTTATCACTTTGTATCTCATTCAGTAAGGTGTCTAATTCCTGGCTTAATTTCACGGATTCTTTACTTGAGAGTCCTTTTTCCATGGCTACTTTGGTCATTTCTTTCCGGAGTATCTCCACTCTCGTTATGCGAGGATCCTTATCGGTCATCTGCATTCCGACTACCTCCTGACTTGTTCTATCCATTTCCTTGTACTCTTCCTTCTAAAAAGAAAGAATGTGTGTTCGTATGCAACGTGGCACGGGAAGAATTATCTCAATTTTCATTCACTTTGTAAATACGAATGCAAAAAGTTCCTAAAATTCGACAAATATTCCCTTCCATTATACCCTCTACGAGCTGCCGGGTTTGTTACATCTGTATTAAATTAAGCTTCCCTTCCCTTTCATTTCTTATCCTCTATGGTAAAATATATGTGATAAAGCGTTCATCGAGAAAGGAAGATCAGATTGTCCGAGCAATCGAAAAAAGAATGGCTGGAGTGGCTGAAAGCCATTGCCGTTGCCATCACGCTGGCTTTTATCCTTAGAACGTTCTTCTTTGCAACTTCCATCGTGGAAGGTGCCAGCATGGACCCGACACTTCAAAACGGTGAACGAGTCATGTTCAATAAAATTGTGTATTATATAGACGAGCCGCAGCGTGGCGATATCGTCATCATCGAACGTCCTGTGAAGAGCTATGTGAAACGGATTATTGGAAAACCGGGTGACACGGTTGAAATTAAAGAGCACGAACTGTATGTAAACGGCGAAAAACAAACACAGGACTATTTGACGGACGAGGCAGCTACGGCGACCCGTGACTTTGGTCCCGTTGATGTACCGGAAGGCGAATATTTCGTTATGGGTGACAACCGTTCGATCAGTAAAGACAGCAGAAACGGTCTCGGCTTTATTGATGAAGAAGAGATCATCGGCCGGACAGAACTGGTCATTTACCCATTCCAGGAATGGGGACTCACGAAGTAAAACCCTCCGTGAGCGAAGACACCAATAAAAAAAGAAAGGCCCGGACGGCATAGAGCCTCCGGGCCTTTCTTTTTTATGGAATCCATTTTTCCGGCAGCCGATGTATGGAGTCGATCAACTGGTCCAGCTTCCCTTCTACTCTATGCAGCAAGTAGAACGTTACTGCCACCGGAAAACCGACATCCGCCATCAGCGACAACCACGTTTCCATATCCGCCATCCCCTTAATAGAAAGGGGGTCCCTCAAGGAACCCCTGCTCTTTTAGATTTCAATATCCACCACATTCCGCTCGACAATGCGGGCTTCTTTCTTCCCAATCAGAATACCTCCGCTTGAATAGAAGCAGTTCTGGTTGATAATTTCGTCCATAGCGGCATTAACAGCCGCTGGATCGGCCGGCTCGACCGGATCATCCAGTGTAAGCGTTACGACCTTGTCCTCTTCATTGAGAAACTTCAATTCCAGTGTTTTCATCTACTCTCTCCTCCTGTGTTTTAAACATCGATTAATACCGTCTGATCCGTACGCTCCACTTGGAACATCAATCGATTCTGAAGAGGAGCAAGCGCCTGGGATACAAGATACAGCTGCTCATCTGTCGCGGTCAGTTTAATGTTGTTAAACGATTTACGGGCGACGATCACATTCCCTTCCGGATCTCTCCCTGCTTCAAAAGACAACTGCAGCCTTGTGTCAAGTTTGTTGGCTTCCACTGCCATGCTGATCACCTCCTTTCACTTCTATAATCGAAGAAGGATAAAAAGGAGGTGTCGTCTTTCAAAAAAATGCCGGATCTTTTATAAAAGACCCGGCACCTCTGTTTTTAAGAAGGGTTACCCTCTATCAAACATGCACATCCCTATTAACGAGATCAATATAACCAAACAGACAACAAACATGACCATTTCCATTTAGTCCAACCCCTCTCTACCTGTTTATTTTAACAAATTTTGAAAGCGCATGCCTTTTATTTTCTGAAATTTCCCTATCCTTATTCAAGTCTTCCACGCGAGGGCTTTTCCGTTTAATTTTCTTCTAGATGAGGTATGATGATAGAAGGATTCTCCTATATACATAACGGAACTAGTAAAGTGGATGAGGTGTTTTATGACGACTATTATTTACCGCTTCTTTTTATTCTGGTATGCCTGCGGGCTGATCCTCGTAACGTTTGACATCCTTCCGCCCTGGCTGGAATGGGCAAACAGTGTCTTTCTGATTACGGCAGGGGTCGTCGGCGGGATCTATTTCTGTAAGATGTATGGTACATACAAAGGGCTGCTGTACAGCATTATTATCGTTGTGGTCAGTATATACGTGGAGCACCTCGGCGTGGAGCAGGACTTCCTCTTCGGTTCTTACACGTATAATGATAATTTCGGATTAAAAATCGCCGATACGCCGATCACGATCGGTTTCGCCTGGCTTCTTGTTATGGGCTGTTCGCACGAAATGGCCCGTGGCATTACATCCGCGTGGAAAGGACCTTTTAAGAACATCAGCTTTCTGATCATTGGTTCACTCGTTACCGTAACGATGGACTTAATTCTTGATCCTGTTAATTACAAAATCAAGGAATACTGGTTGTGGGATGAGCCTGGGCTTTATTACGATATCCCAGCTTCCAATTTTGTCGGATGGTTTGTCCTGTCTGCTGTGTTCCACTTGATTTTCTTATTATGGAGCCCTAAACCACTGGAGGATACCGGTATGTGGCCTAAACGGATGAGCTATGTGTTCTTAATGATCGTCTTCATGTTCCTTGTCGTCGCACTGACAGGCGGACTGTTTTTTGCGATTACACTTGTTACAATCCTGACGGTTATATGGTATGTCTTATATAAATGGAGGGACGGCGATGTTCAGGGAAGCACGTAAGCACCCCCTCATCGAGTGGGGGTTTACACGATTCAACCGATGGTTCCTAAAAAAACACTTTGAATCCATCCGTGTCGCCAGCCCTCCTGAAGTTGCGAGCCGTAACGTGCTGTTCCTCATCAATCACAGTTCATGGTGGGACCCATTGGTCATCTTCCACCTGAACGAACGGCTCGTTCAATCGGATGCCTATGGAATGATGGGCGAGGAAGGAATCCGCCGGTTCCCCTTCTTCCGCAGCATCGGCGCTTTCTCTGTCGACAAGACCGACCGCAGGCACTTGTTGGAATCATTAAAATACAGCATCCGCCTCCTTGAACGGCAGCGGACCGTCTGGATTTTCCCGCAAGGTGAGGAGCAGCATCAGGAGAAAAGACCGCTCGAATTCTTTTCCGGCATCTCCTATATTGCTGAGAAGACCCCGGATGTGAAAGTTGTTCCCGTCTCGATCTATTACAGCCTCGAGCATACACGGAAACCGAACGCATACATAGAAATAGGAAATCCCTTACCGGAGAACGAATACCTCCCCCTGAATAGAAAGCAAATGACGAATTATTTCGAGAAGTGCGCGACAGACCAGCTCGATCGTCTGCGGGAGAAAGTACGAACGGAAGACCATCGGACATTCCGTAATTTATAATCAAGGTGGTGAATGATACATGATGACGCTATGGACAGTTCTGCTGTTCTTCACTGTCTTCTTAAACCTATGGACCATGCTTAACAGCCTGTCGCTCTATCCTTTGGAAAAAAGACAGGGAGACGCTTCCCGGCACTCTGTCTCCCTTCTTGTGCCGCTGCGTAACGAAGCGGCCAATGTCAAGGGGCTGACAGAGTCTTTGAAGCGTCTGACATATGACAACTTGGAGGTGATCCTGCTCGACGATCACTCGGATGATGATACCTATGACCTGCTCGTCTCCTGTACAGGAAACGACACCCGTTTCCGGATCATCCAAGGAAACGACCTGCCGGAAGGATGGAACGGCAAAGTCCACGCCTGCCATCAGTTGTCTGAACAGGCATCAGGGGACTACTTGTTGTTCCTGGATGCCGATGCAAGGGTCGCTCCTGATGTCATCGAACGGACCATGGCAACGATGGAAAAGCACGGCGCTGCCATGGTGAGCGGCTTTCCGCGGTATCCGAACTTCCATTTCTTAAGTCATATGCTCGTGCCGCTTCAACATATGATCGTTCTTCTTCATCTCCCATTATTTGTAGCCAATCGGACAACAAAGCCGATGTTCACCGCGGCATGCGGCATCTTCCTTATGGTGGAGAAGCAAGCGTACCAAGCAATCGGCGGCCACCAATCCGTCAAAGGTTCGCTGGTGGAAGATGTCCATATCGCACGAGAGATCAAAAAGCACGGGTATCGAATGATACTCGTCAACATTACCGGATCGGTCCTGTCCTATATGTACGATTCTTCCGCAGAAACGTGGGCTGGTTTTAAGAAGAACATCTTTACAGGAATCGGGCGCTCGACCGTCATGGCCGTCGGTCTTTCCGTCTTTTATACGGCCGTTTTTCTTCTGCCGGCGTTTCTCGCTGTAACCGTCCTCTTCGGTGCTCCTGTCTATTACCTGCTCCCTTACTTATTGACGGTCGCTTTCAAGATGTACACCGATGTAAAGACCGGCCACCCGCTGTGGCTTTCGTTCTGTCTGCCAGTCGCCATCGTGCTGTTAATCGCTATTCTCTTTGCTTCGATGGCGGTTCATAAACGGGGCGAATCTTATCAATGGAAAGGAAGATCCTACTTATGAAAGTCAGCATTATAGGTGGCGGACTCGGAGGTTTGTCCGCTGCCGTAACGTTAGCCAAGCACGGGGCGGACGTCACGCTTTTTGAAAAAAACAGCCATTTCGGTGGAAAGATGATGCCGGTGGATGAAGAAGGGTACCACTTCGATTTCGGTCCGAACACCATAACCATGCCGGAAGTTTTTCGGGACGTCATTAAACAGGGTGGACTGGATCCGGACCTCGAACTTCCGTTTATCCACGTCGTCCACCACACGAGAAATGACTTCCCTGATGGTTCTACGTTCGACTTCTCCACCGATCAAGCGTATATGAAGCAGCAGTTGGGGCGGCTGGATCCTTTCGGCCTGAAGAACTATGATTCCTTTCTCCAGGAAATCGAACGGCTGTATCAGCTGTCCCGAAAACATTTTCTCCACCGTACATTTTCCGGGTGGAAGGATTATCTATCCCCTGCCCTTGCTTTGAATACGGCAAAAGTACGGCCGCTTGAGTCCATGGACCACTTTTTCCAAAAATATTTCCGGAACCCTGCCGTTATCCAATCGTTAAACCGTTATTCCACGTATATTGGGTCCGATCCTTACCGTGCCCCTGCGACATTCGCTATGATTGCTCATCTGGAGTGGAACGACGGTGTGTACTACGTGAGGGGCGGCAATACGAAGATCGCCGAAGCTTTCGTAAAGGCAGCAGAAAACGTCGGAGTGACTCTCTACAGCGGCACCGAGGTGAAGAAGATCCATACGAAAAACCAGCGCGTGCAAGGCGTGGAGACAGCAGATGGTTACTATGAAGCCGACCACGTCATTGTAAACGGTGACCTGCTCAAATCTGTTCCCGAGCTGCTTTCAGACTCGGAACGCCCTTCCCTCTCCAACCGACGGATCAGTCGTTTTGATCCTTCTATATCGGCCTTTGTTATTATGGCAGGGTTGGATACTGAATTGGACCGGCTTCACCATCATCACCTCTTCTTTTCCAAGAATTATAAAGAAGAGTTCCAGACTCTGAAATCCGGAAAGTACCCAGAGGATCCGACTATCTATATATCCACTTCCTCCAAAACCGATCCCGGCATTTCCAGGCAAGGAGACAACTGCTTCCTACTCGTCAATGCCCCTGCAATCAGAGCAGGAGGAAACAATCATTATGATAAAGAGGCCTACAAAGAAAAGATTTACGACAAGCTGGAGCATTATCAGATTCCGATCCGCAAGCATGCCGCGTTCGAGATGGTCATGGACCCTGCCGATATCGAGAACCAGTTCGGCGCACATAGAGGGTCGCTGTACGGCCCCTCTTCCAACACCCGGGCACAGGCGTTCATGCGCCCCTTCAACAAGTCACAGGATATCGAAAGCCTGTGGTTCTGCGGTGGCAGCACGCATCCGGGCGGCGGATCTCCGATGGTTGTCTTAAGCGGACAGAACGTTGCCAATAAGATCATTGGAAGGATTGTTGAAATGGAATAACAAAAGAAGGCCCACCCTGTTATGAGATAGAACAGGGTGGGCCTTCTTTTATCGATCGATTGTCTGTACTTTATTCCGCTGTTCTATAACCTTCGCATGTCCGGATCGCTGGAAGTATTCATCGATCACAGCCAGTTCATCGTAGGGGACCTTGACGTCACCAATGATTTGATAGCCGCCGAATCCAATTCCGGTCAAAAGAACGACATCTCCCGGCTTCGCTAAATCGAGCGCTTTGTGGATTCCGTCTTCTCTATGCAGCATCGGATGAATAGTCGGGGCGTCAGGCTGCCGGAAGCCGGCCAGCACGTCATCGACAATGCTTCGACGATCCACATGCCCGGGCTGATCTACACTCACGACAATTTCATCCGCCCGTCCCTCCACTACACTTGCCATGAGTGGACGCTTCTTCGGATCACGCAATCCAATTCCCGTGATCATCACGATTAACCGGCGGTAAGGCAGTCCTTCTACCGCACCAAGTACTTTTTCAAGCGCATCCGGTGTATGAGCGTAGTCGGTAACAATTTGATAAGGTGCTTCCCGATCTACCAATTGAAAACGTCCTTCGGGGCGTTTAATCTTATCCACTCCTGTAAGTATTCTCTTCAAAGGGAATCCGAGCAGCAAACAAGCGCCGATCGCGGCCATCAGGTTGGAGACATTATAAAGTCCATAAACCGGTGCCATTATTTCGTGCGTCTCGCCGAATGCACGGAGTCGGAATGACGTCCCTTGAAGATGGGGCTGGACATCATCCGCCCGCAAGTCCGCTTCGTCGTTCATTCCATAAGTCAATCGTTTACCGCTGAATTCCCGGAGCAAGTCCCCGGACATACCCGGGTCATCCACATTGATGACCGCTGCCTTGGCCTGCCTAAACAGCTTCATTTTGGCTGTTTTATAAGCTTCCATCGTCTTATGGAATTCCAGATGCTCCGGAGTCAGATTGGTATGGACCGCTACATCGAAAAGAATGGTATCCAAGCGTTTCTGCTCCATCGCAATGGACGTCGATTCAATGACAGCTGCCTGCATGTCCCTCTCACGGAAATAACGGAGTACGCGCTGAATATCAGGCGCTTCCGGGGTCGTCGGTACCGTCTGTTTAAACGTTGTTTTCTGCTGATCGTCCCAAATGCCGGCCGTACCGATGGATCCTGTTCGACATTCCAGGTGATTAAGAAGGGAATAGATGAAAGCCGACACCGTCGTCTTTCCATTCGTACCGGTAACGCCGATCGTATGCAGAGACCGAGCGGGATTTCCACATACGGCAGCCGCCATCCAGGCGAGCGCCTCTCTGCTGTCTTCGACGATAACAAAACTATGATAAGGATAGTCATGCACGTATGTATGGATTTCCCCTGCATCCGTACCGATGATCGTCCGTGCTCCATTACTGATTGCCTGCTTTATATATCGATGACCGTCCAAATGTTCACCCGCGATACAGACGAATGCGTCTCCGTCTTTTACTTCTCGGGAATCATAGACGACGTCTACAATCCTCTGCTCCACAGGACCTATAAATGTTCCTGTCAGGATGTCATCCAGTCGGAAAATATTCTTATTCATGGTATCACCCTTTAGTATCAATCTATGCTTTACTAAGTGAAAGCATTCAATATCAGATACATACCCGGGTTTATGGAATATGAAACGTATGTACGCGGATTTTGACGAATAAGAAAAAAACCGTGAAGGCAGATGCTTCCCGGTTTCTCAAATTAAACGAATGTGGGTGATTTTGGATTTAGGATCCGTCTTCAAGTGCTCTTCACGGGCTTTTTCCTTGTGGGAAGCCATGACAGCTACCTGTTTGACAACTCCTGATTTCAACTGGTGATAAACCAAATATTTCTCCGTCACGGGAAACCTCCTAAGACAATGTAGTCAAGAAGAAGTATTCCATTTTGACCGGATAATTATACATAGTCAGTCATCCCGCGTGCTTCTCTGATAGACAACCACCGTCATAAATACAGCAGCTAGTGCCCATAAGGCAAGCAGGGAGACACTCTGCCATGAACCATCTGCCGCTCCGGCCTTTTCCATCAGAAAATTAGGGAAGTACCGAAGGAAGCCGAGAAATTCATATTTATCCATCCACGCCTGGAACATCGAGCCCATTCCAAAGATCAGCAGGACGGGCACAATGAAAACAGACGCCTCCATTAATGAACGGGACAACAGCCCGATCACCGTTCCGAAAGCAATATAAAAGAGAAACAGCAATAGGAAAGCCGTCATCCACATTCCATCAAAAGTAAGACCCTTGCCTAAGATTCGCAGCGACAATAAAAGAAGCAGAAATGTCATCGACGCGGTAAGCAGGCTCTTCCCTACAAGGATCTCCGTCGTAGAGGCTGGGGACAACATCAAACCACGCAGGGTATTCTTCTCCTTCTCTTCTGCAATCATGGCGGACTGAAGAAACGTTCCGACAGCTGCAAAAGTAAGGTTGATAATCATATAATAAACCATATCCTGGACTCCTTCTGCCGTACGCATAAGAAAAGCCAAAAGGACGGGGATCAGCAAAGACGATAAAACATAAAGGTTTTTAGATAAGTCCTTGAAATCTTTCTCGAATATTGCGTAAATTCTTCGCACACTTCCTGTCATACTAAATGCCTCCCCGTTACTGTCATAAATACGTCTCCAAGACTTGGTTCTTTTGTATGGATGCTTGCAACCTGTTCGGTATGCATATAGTGAAACACTTCTTTGGCGCTGTCCTTCGTATGATCCAGCTGGATTTGAGTCCCATTGGTTAACTCCAGGACAAGCGTCGAGTCAGAGTACTTCCGGCGGAGCACATCCGGCCTGCCTATTTCTTTGACTCTTCCATCACTAAGAAATGCGACGCGGTCACACAGGCTCTCAGCCTCTTCCATATCGTGCGTCGTCAGAAAAATCGTAGCACCATTGTCCCTCAACGTACGGAGCCCTTCATGAATATGACGGGTATTCAGAGGATCAAGCGCTCCAGTCGGCTCATCCAAGAAAAGCAGTTTCGGTTCATGAAGGATCGCTCTCGCAAGCAGAATGCGCTGCTTCATCCCCTTGGACAGCCCGGCCACTGTCTCCTTATCTGTACCGGTCAGTCCGACGATGGAAAGCACCTCTTCCACCCGTTTTAAAGGAATGTCATACAGCTTACAATACAGTTTCAAATTCTCCCATACGGACAAACGCTCATATAAACTGCTGTTATCTGTCATGATTCCAATATTCCTTAAATGCTGCGGTTCTTTAATTTTAATGGAATCTATTCCAAAAACGCGGGCTGAGCCTTGATCAGGAGCCATCTGACCTGTCAGGATTTTAATGGTGGTCGTTTTCCCTGATCCACTCGGACCCAGAAACCCGAAAATCTCCCCTTTACTTACTTGAACATCCAATTCATTCAACGCCGTTTTTTGTTTGAATGACTTAACGACTTTCTCCATTGTTATCACTATCGTTTTCCCCTTCCTCTTTTCGTGATCTGATTACATCGTAATAGAAACAGAGGTCGCCTTCCTCCATATTCACACGAAAAGAGCATAAAAGAGGTTGAATGGAGCTATTTGATCCCTAAATGAGTCTTTAAATCCGCCATTTTATTCTTGGACAGAGGTATCTGCCGTTTCTCTTTGCGATCCAGAGTCAGACTGTAGCTGTTTTTCGACCATGTGATGATCTCCCTTACCCGCTGCAGGTTAACGAGGTACGAGCGGTGACAGCGGAAGAAACCGACATGCTTTAACCGTTCTTCCAACTCTGCCATCGTAAAGCCGCACGGAAAATGCTCTCCATGACAATAGAGGACGGATGTCCCCTGGTCACTTTCAAAATAATCGATTTCCGCCGGGTCGAACAGCAGCCATTTGTCCTCACACTTGGCCGGAATTTTATCGATCCTTATGATCGTGTCCGTATCTTGGCCCTCCTCCTCTTCTCCTTTCTCTGAGGGAAGCAGAGACAAGCCCTTTTCATCCAAATGATACGCCGTGTCACTTAATAAAACCGCCGGTTCCATGTGCTCCGTTAATACAAGTACCGTTTTCCCATCGTTTTGGAGCTGTATCAGCAGCTCTCTGATCCATACTTTCGTTTCCATATCGACGTTCTGATCCGGTTCCTCCAACAGAAAAATTTCCGGATTTTGAATGAGGAGCTTTGCCATACCTAAACGACGCCGGTGCGATAAGGAGAGTCGCTCCACCTGCACTCGCTCATGCTTCGCCAATTTGACCGTATTTAAAATATCTTGTATGGAATGAGCTGATCCATAAATCCTTTTGTAGAATCGGAGGTGATCTTTCACATTAAGCCTCTCATAATACCCTTCATCAAGGAATAATATCCCCAGTTCTTCTGGTGCAGGGGGGCGCTTTTTATGTATAGACTTCCCGAATAATTTGACATCTCCGCTTGCTTGATCCTGTTGCCCGATGAGCAGCGCCTGAAGCTCCCTGCGCCTTTCCAGACTCGTATAAACGCCTATCCTCGCCCCTTTATCGATCGAAAAGCTCAACGAAGGAAGGATGACATGATCGCCGGATCGTCTTTCCACCTTTATGAATTGTACTGCCTCCATGTCTTTCCTCCTGACCCATTTTTCAACTATTATAAAACATGTTTACGAAAACGTATAGGAACGAAAAAAAGAGATCACTGCATTTCTGCAATGATCTCTTTCTTTTCCTGATCTGAAACGAAGTTGCGTTTGCCGAACACTTGATAGTTATTCCTGCGGACAGTCGGAAGGATGGCACGGTACATTTTGGCAGCACCCCCGACAGGCATCCGGGAGTAGACAGGATACTCAGGGAGCGTAGCAAGTGCACGCTCATAATATCCCTCGGCATCCGCGGCCAATTCTTCCCACATCGCTATGAACGATTCGTTGATCTTCCCGCTCCGGAGATCGATCATCGTATAGCCGTGCTTTTCCATTGTCTCTTTAGGTAAGTAGAGGCGTCCGATTTCCATATCTTCGCCGATATCCCTAAGTATGTTCGTGATCTGCATGGCATAACCGAGCTCGATCGCTCCCGTCCTTAATGCAGCGACACGTCCAGGTGCGATTACCGGCAGCAGCATCAGCCCTACAGTACTTGCGACATGATAACAGTAATGAAGAAGGTCCTCTTTCGTATCTATGGGTTCGGGATACAGATCCATCCGCTGTCCCCGGATCATTTCGTAATAAGGCTCGGGGTCGATGGTGAAATTCCGAAAGACGTCGTCGAGCGCCAGCCAGGCCGGATCATTCAGCTCGAGCTTTCCTTCCATGAAATTATCGAATTCCAAGGCAAATGCTTCAAGCTCAGCTTTCGGATTCGCCCCCTCATCAACGATATCATCCACGCGCCGGCAAAAAGCGTAGATGGCCCATACGGCTTGTTTTTGCTGTTTCGGCAGCAGTGCGAAAGCTTTGGAGAAGGTCTTGGAATGTTTTTCAATTACTTTGCGACAATGATGGTATGCTTGGTTCAAATCCGTCATCAATTAAACACCTCGCTTGTAATTATGCCTTGCTTTCCCCTCAAATTGCAAATAATCTGCCAATATCTTCGCCCCCTGCATGACAATCGGCACCCCTCCTCCCGGATGGATAGAAGCACCGACGGCATACAGGTGGTCGATTTGATACGGTTGCAGCTGCGGGCGGAAGACACCCGATTGGAAGAGCGTAGGGGCAATTCCGAAGCTTCCTCCCGCATAAAGCCCCTCCCGCTCTGCCTGTGCCGGAGTACGGACATGGAGCCATTCGATATGGTCCCGCAGATCAGGAAAGCCCCTTTCTTCCATTTGATCGAGCACATGCTCGATCAGCCGGTCTTTTCCGCTCCAGTCGACCTCTTCTCCAGAGGGGACCGGAATCAATGTATAAAGGACTCCCTTGCCTGCCGGGGCAAGCGAGTCATCGACCAAGGAGGGATGGAAGGTGTAGAAAGAAGGATCATCCGGAAGCATTTTGTCCTGAAACACCTGCCTCATGTGCTGGTCGAAATCCCCTGTCATAAAGAACTGGTGAATAGAGTGGTTGGGATAATTTCGATCGAGTCCCATGTACAGTAGTAAACAGCCGGAAGAAGGTGTATATTTACGGTTCAGCCGGTACCGCTCTGGAAGCATTCGATCCATAATCGGAAAATCTCCGTTCATGACAAGCTCATCATAGTAGGCTCGGCCTTCCTTCGTAGCTATGCCCTTCGCCGTTCCACCTTCCACGAGCACTTCTTCCACTGCCGTACCTGTCCGGATCACCACTCCGCGTTTCTGCAGTTCCGCTTGGATGATGTCAACAAGTCGGGCATAACCGCCTTTCATGTACCATATACCGTGTTCATGTTCACTGTATGAAACGAGGGAATACATTGCCGGAGACTGCTCCGGGTGACCGCCGATATAAAGCGTCTGCAGCGTATATGCCTCGATGAGACGTTCATCATCAAAGTAGCTGCGCATCATTTTCTTTACATTCTGATAGGCTTTCAATTTCATGAGCGTTTTTAAGTTCTTCCTTGAGAAGAACGTTCGCTTCTCTACGAAAGATTTCTCAAGAAACTGGGATTTCCCCTGAAGGAACCTTGTTCTCATATCCGCAAGAAACCGGTCGAAGTGCTTCTCATTACCAGGGAACTTCGCTCGCAGCTCTTCTTTCTGTCTCTCCGGATCGGAGAATTTCACGAAACTGGTGCCGTCCTCAAAATGTACGTCATAAAGCGGGCTGCACGGGATGATCGGTATATCCTCCCTCGGAATCCCACCCTCTTCCAATATATCAAGAAGCATATCAGGGAGAAGAATAATCGTCGGCCCTTGATCGATCTTGAACTCTCCATGACGTTCATACGTCAACCGGCCGCCGAGATGGTCATTCTTCTCGAAAATAGTCACTTCCCTGTTCTCTTCGCGGGATAAAAGCAGTGCTGTCACAAGCCCGCCGATACCTCCACCGATAATCGCAGTCTTTGTCATGAAGGCTGCACCTCCGCTTCCCTGATCCAACCGGTTGTAATACGGGCGGATTCTAATATCGTCGGCAGACCGCTTCCTGGATGGGTACCGCCTCCTACAAGCCAACAGTGGTCCAGTTCCTGAAATCGATTGTGAGGGCGGAAATACATCATTTGTGAGAGCTGATGCCCCATGCTGAACGTCGCTCCCTGATGCACATAATGATCCGTCTGCCATTGCTTCGGTGTCAGCACTTTCTCGACAACCACATGCTCCCGAATATCGTGAAATCCTGTTTTCTTCTCTATCTCGTCATAGACGAGTTCTTTAAAAGCTTCCTGTTTGCCGTCCCAGTCAATATCCGAATAATTATTCGGGACCGGTGCCAGAATATAGACGGCTGAATGGCCATCGGGTGCAAGGGTCGGATCCGTAACGCTCGCATTATGGATATAGATGGAAGGCTCATCAGACAACACAAGATCCTTCGTCATCTCCTCTACGTTCTTTTTATAATCATCGGCAAAAAGAATCGTATGATGAGGCATATCGTATTTCTTATCCAGGCCGACATAAATCATGAATGTCGAGCAGGAGAATTTCTTCCGGTCCAATTTGTCTCTGGAATGCTTTTTCAGTGCTCCGTCATCCACAAGGTTGGACATCGCTTCTGCGAAATCCGCATTTATGATGTACTCATCCGCAATCACCGAATCCCCGTTTTCAAGCTCAAGTCCTGTGATTCGTTTGCCGTCTACCGCAATCCTTTTCACTCCACTGTTTAAATGGATCCTGCCGCCGTGTTCTTCCGTCACCTTCGCCATAGCCTTCGTCAATTGATTGACCCCTCCGATCGGATGAAACACTCCCCATTCATGTTCCATATAGGAAAGGATAGAGAAAGCACCTGGACATTCCCAAGGTGACATCCCCAGATATTTCGCCTGGAATGTAAAAGCGATTTTCAGCTTTTCATCTGTAAAGTATTCGGACAACACATCATAGACCGATTTCCCAAGCGATAATTTAGGGAGTGCTTTCAAGGCGCGTCTGCTCGCATAGTCCATCAGACGATGGTGACGTGTCTGTAGAAGAGGCATCATTGCCTGCATCTTTTCACCCGTGTCCTCCATGAAGCGCTCGTATCCTCTCTCATTTCCTGGGAAATAATCACGGATGACAGCGAGCATTTTCTCCCGGTCTCTATACATAGGAACACGCTTACCGTCAAACTGGAGTTCATACATAGGTGAAAGCTCCCGCAGATCCATATAGTCATGGACATTCCGCCCTGACATTTCAAAGATTTCTTCCATGATCTGCGGCATGCTCAAGAACGTCGGCCCGATATCGAATGTATAATCCCCAAGTTGGAAATGCCCGTTCCGCCCTCCTACATAAGCCTGCTTCTCATATACATCGACTTCGTATCCTTGGGACGCAAGGATCATGGCGGATGCAAGGCCACCCGGGCCGGCACCGATCACTGCAATTTTTCTCATAACTTCCACCTTCTCTATCTGTCTTTTAAGTGTACAAGTATTATACAAAAGTTGTACAAAGATATCTAATGAATATGCTTTACCAATATGTTGTAGCTTTTATGTAAAAATAACTATATCCATCATGTACCCTTATTTGATCAGATATAACCCAGGCAGGCGATTACGTTATTATTTCTGTATAAAGAAAGCTATTCCTGCACATGCGGGATAAAATCCTCTATAAAGGAAAGAATACGACCAAGGAGGTCGATTGCATGTATGCCAATCAAAGAATTTCAAGTCCGTATTTCCCTTCCCATTCCACCCACCACCCTCCCCACAACCAATTCAGCAACGAACGACTGAACCATTGGTGTGAAGAAGTGGATCGGTGTGAACATTACGAAGAACAGCGAAAAAATGAACAACATCATAAAAGCAAAATCGCTAAACTGGCAGCTCCGACTTTCACTATTTGATAAAAATGGGTGAATGACTATACACCACCGCCTCCATCTGCATAGGCTACGAATGTAGAAACAGGAGGTGAGCTTATGTACGGAGGCTATTACGGAGGAAGAGGCTGTGGCAACCCATGCTACAGACCACGTGGTTATGGCAATAACTTTGCCTTGATCGTCGTATTGTTCATTCTATTGGTTATCGTCGGAGCAGCATTCTATTGCTAATAAACGGGTAACAAAACGTACCGGCAACCTCGGTCGTTGCAAAACAAAAGCACACAGCGAAAGCTGTGTGCTTTTTATTATCATCCTATAATAACGCGTTCTTTCGGATAGTGGTACTTCCCTTTCGGCTTATCCTCTTTCTTGAACGAGAACAGGAAAGTAAGCAGGCCGATTCTTCCGAGGAACATGAGAAGCATGAGTATACATTTCCCGAACCAGGAAAGACCAGGCGTAATACCGAGGGATAACCCTACCGTACCGAAAGCGGATGTCACTTCAAAGATCAATTCATTCAGACTGAACGGTTCTGTAATGGAAAGAACAAGGACAGCGGTAAAGCAGACGAACAAAGCGACGATCGTTACGACGACGGCCTTGTTCAAATCTTCCGGATGGATTTCGCGACGGAAGATGCGGATGTTATCGCCGCCACGTGCAAAGGTGAGAACGAAAATGACGACCAGCGCGAACGTGGTTGTCCTTATACCGCCTCCTACGCTGCTCGGTGAAGCTCCGATAAACATGAGAGAGGACATGAACAGCTGTGTTTGCTCCGTAAATTGATTAATATCAAGCGTCGCCAGTCCTCCACTACGCGTCGTTACCGATTGGAACAAGGAATAAAAAAGAATCTCGTGCCACGATTTGTCGACAAAGAAGTTTTTGAATTCCAGGAGGAAAATCATGATGGTACCGAATACGACCAATGCCAGGAACGTAAATGTTGTTAATTTTGCAAACAGAGAGAAGCTGATGCTTTGCTCGTCCGTATTATGGAGCAGGTATTGCTTCACTTCAATTAACACCGGAAATCCGATAGCTCCGGAAATGATCAGAATCATATGGATGAATTGAACGAAATAATCGTCTTTATATGGTACAAGGGACTGTCCTGTAATATCAAAACCGCCGTTCGTCATGGCGCTGATTGTTCCGAAGAAACCTTGAAGATACGCTTCCCCAGCATCGTAATACTGCAGATAATACGTACCCAGGATAAGGAAACCGATCAATTCGATGATGAGCACCACAAGGACGATCTGCTTGACGAGCCGGACCATTCCCTGGAACGAAGTCTGGTTCTGGTCCGTCATAATAAGCCGGCGTTCTTTCATCCCTATTTTCTTACCGAGCATCAGCCAGACAAGTGTTCCAAGCGTCATGACACCGATCCCACCGAACTGCAGCACAAGAGCGATGATGAAGTACCCGGTCGTACTGAACGTGTCGGCAATCGGAACAGTCGTAAGGCCTGTAACGCTGACGGCACTGACAGCAGTGAACAATATATCGATAAAGCTGATCGTAACCCCTTCATTGTGAGCGACCGGCAAAGATATCAATATGGATGAAATGGTGACGGCTAATAAGTAGTATAGTGCGATTAGTTGAAATGGCGATAAATCATTCAGCCACAGCAGGCTTTTTCTCCTCACCCACATAGTAAATCTCCTTTAATGTTTCATTTTCTGATTCCTCTTGTGAATCACCATGTCATAGTATAGCAGGATGTTCGATAAATTTCTCCCATCTTTTTAAATCCATTGATTCTAAAGACCTGCCGGCTCTTACTAAAAAAAGCGACGAACGGGCCGGAACCCATTGTCGCCATCGTTATGCTTTCGTTTTCTGCCCGCGCTGTTTAAACGCTTCAAGGAGCGCTTCTCCCTGATATCCCTCGTCAACGAGCTGTTTCAACACCTGCTCGACTTGTTCCAGTCGGCGGTCGATAATCGTACCCATGAAGATGACATTCATAGAATCCCCGATTTTATTAATATCAATCGGCTTTACCATGAAAGCAGCTGGCGTATTGGTCTGCTTTGTTATTTTCGCCTGGATGATGATTTCTTCTTGTCGCTCGTACATGTCTTCAAAGAATTCCTGATAGCTGTGGTCCACATAAGCTTCAATGACCCAGCGCCCGTGATCATCTTCTCGGTTTATGATTAAACCGTCCTGCAGCTTGATCCGTCTCTGTGTAATGTCATCATTCTTCTCTTCCACGATATCTAAAGAAATCAATTTAAAGGTTTTCACGAGAACAACCTCCCCGAAAAAGATTATTATTTATATTATAGAGGACGATGCTGCATGGGGCAAAGAAAGAACAACAATCATCCTCCGATATAGGACATTTCGATTTTATTGTGCTTCATCGGTTTTCCTTCGGCTCTGTCCACAGAATACTGATCGGCCCTTCCTGTCCATATGGATAAGAGGTAATCCGTGATTTGCTGATCCGTAGACCCGTCCCTTAATCGTTCCCGCAGATCAAAACCGGACGTTGCAAAAAGACAAGTATAGAGCTTTCCGTCAGCAGACAGCCGCGCCCTCGTACAACTGGAGCAGAATGCCTCCGTCACGGAAGAGATAATTCCAATTTCCGTGCTGCTGTCTTCATACTTATAGCGGGTGGCTACTTCCCCGAAATAATCCGCATCAAGCGGGATGAGAGGCATTTCTTCGTGAATCCGGTCAATGATCTCCGTCTTCGATACGACAGCATCCATGTTCCACCCATTGTGGTTGCCTACTTCCATGAATTCGATAAAACGCAGGGTGTCGCCGGTACTTTTGAAATATCTTGCCATCGGCAGAATTTGGTCCTCATTCATGCCTTTCTTCACGACCATATTGATCTTGATTGCAAGACCCGCCTCTCTCGCTGCTTCTATTCCATCCAGCACAGGCTTTGTTTTAATGCCCATCCCGTTGGTTCGTTGAAATACCTCATCTTCAACAGCATCCAGACTGATATTCACACGATCAAGCCCGGCCGCTTTCAACCGCTCTGCCTGCTTGGTGAGCAGCACAGCATTCGTTGTCAACGCGATATCCCGGATTCCTTCCACCTCACGGATTCTTTGAATCAACACGTCCAAATCCTTCCTGAGCAGTGGCTCGCCGCCCGTCAGACGTATTTTTTCCACTCCGAACGCAGCAGAAATCCTTACGAGACGGAGGATTTCGTCGAAGCTCAGCAGTTCATCCTTCGGGAGGAAGGCATAATCTTTCCCGAATATTTCTTTCGGCATACAGTAAGTACAGCGGAAGTTGCACCGATCGATGACGGAGATGCGTAAATCCCGGATCGGCCTTCCTAATTGATCAATGATGTTCGGATTGATACGATCACCCCTTCTACTGGAAATGAGGTTGGCTTCCCGGCGACTCCAACAAAATCGCCTGGACAGTATCCCCTTTCTGGTATCCGCGTGTACCGCCTTTCAAGACGATCAGCACGTTTGTATGTGCAAGTGAAGTTACAACAGCCGATTTATCCACTCCTGCAGGATACACGAGAACCCTTCCTTCCTCATAAGCAAGGAAGCCGCGTACAAACCTTGCGAATGGGTTCGGCTTCTTAAAATCTTCTCCCAAAACGGCTTGAATGGAAGGGTGATACGGCTTTTCTCTGCCAAGGAAGGATTGAATCACTGGGTAAGCGAACAATTCAAACCCGACATAGCAGGCGGACGGATTACCGGAAAGTCCATAAAGGAGTGTTCCGTCTTTCACCGCTACCGTTGTCACGCTGCCGGGGCGCATGGCTACTTTATTGAAAAGCACATCGGCTTCCAGCTTTTCATAAATGGCCGGCATTAAGTCATAATCCCCTACCGAAACGCCTCCGGTCGTCATTAGAAAATCGAAATCCTTCATCGCACGGGATACAGCCTGATAGCAGACTTCGAATTCATCTGCCAGCTTACCGAGATACACGCCTTCTCCCCCGGCACGTTTAATTTGGCTCAAGACCATTTGGGCATTCGAGTTGCGGATTTTACCCGGCACCAATGCTTCGTCTACTTCCAGCAGCTCCGTACCTGTAGCGAATACACCGATCCGCGGCTTCTTATGTACTAGGACGTCTGAATAGCCGAAAGTAGCAAGGAGTGCCTTCACTCCCGGATTAATCGGTGTCCCTTTCTCCACCAGCACTCTCCCGGATTCTGTTTCTGTTCCTTTTCCTATGACATTCTGGCCGGCCTGCATCGGCCGTTTCAACGTTACCCAATCCTTACCGGCTTCTTCATATGTATGACAAATTTCAAACATAGCGACACAATCGGCACCTTCCGGCATTTCTGCTCCGGTCATGATCCGGACGGCTTCCCCCTCCCTGAGGGCTCGCGAAGCGCGGGCACCTGCTCCGATTGTTTCCAATACGTGGAAATTTCCCGGATGATCTTTGGAGAGACCTTCCGTATCACCTGCTTTTAACGCAAATCCATCATACGGGGATTTATCAAATGGCGGAACCGGATGAGTCGCTTCCACATCTACAGCAAGAATTCTTCCGTCACAGGACCCGATGGGAACGATTTCCGAAGGGCCGTTCCATGCGTACTCCATCACACGGGCGACGGCTTCCGGAACGGGGAGTGGTTTTCTATGTAAATACATCGTGCATCTTCCCTTCCCTTTTCTTCCATTGTACCATTTAAACATGAGATTACCGAATATTCTCTCTTATTGAGTGAGTGACTTCTTCTTCCATCCGTTTTTTCCCTTTGATGACAGGGTATAAACCTGTACAGACAAAAGGAAAGGGTGAGCAGTGGAAATGGACGCAACCTATAATCTGATTGTAATCGGAAGCGGAGCCGCCGGCAGAAAAGCGGCGACAGAAGCTCAACAATACGGCTGGAAGACCGCGGTCGTTGAAAGCGGCCCACTCGGCGGCACGTGCCCCAACCGGGGATGTGACCCGAAAAGGATATTGTCAGGCATTACAGAAACCTATGATGACGCTCACCGCCTTAAGGACTATGGAATACAGGGGGCATTGTCGTTAGACTGGAATCAGATGAAGAAATTCAAAGATACGTTTACCGTTCCTGTTCCTGCACAAGTAGAACATTCCTTCCGAGAAATCGGCATGGAAGTGTACAAAGGGACAGCAATATTTATAGACGGATCGACGATCGAAGTCGGGGATTGTGTTCTGAAAGCGGATCACTTCCTTATAGCGACGGGATCGCTTCCTGCGCCGCTTCCGTTTGAAGGGACGGAACATTTACTAACCAGTGATGATTTCTTCGAACAGGAATATCTTCCCGATACTATTGTTTTTGTAGGAGGAGGTCCTGTTTCCTTCGAATTGGCTCATATGTGCAGAAGAATGGGGAGGAACGTTTCCATCTTCCATGACGCCGCGCACATACTTGAGGAATATGACATAGAAATGACGAACAAACTCGTGGAATTATCCAGGAATATCGGAATTAACGTCCATACGAACGCGCAGGTGACAAACATTACGAGAACAGACCGGGAAGGGTTTATAGTAGAAGCGGAAAAAGACGGTTTAACCCATAAGTTCAACACCGATCTGGTCATCCACGGCGGCGGAAGAGTTCCAAATATTCAATCCCTTCATCTTGAGCGTGCCGGTATAGACCCTACGGACAAAGGTATTCCTGTCGATGCTAACTTTAAATCCGCATCCGACTCATCTATCTATGCAGCTGGAGATGCGGCAGACAGCGGGCTTCCTCCACTGACACCAGCCGCATCTCTCGGCGCATCGAGAGCCCTTTCCCATATGCTTGAGGACAAAGACCATTCCGCCTTTGATCCAGTCATTCCATCCGTCGTTTTCACCTATCCCAAACTTGCGAAAACGGGCCTTAGTCAGCAGGAAGCGGAGGAGCAAGGAGTACCCTACGAAATCCTGTCGAAGGAAATCACCCCGTTCTTTTCTTATCAAAGGACACGATCGACAGGTGCTTTCATTAAGGTACTTACAAGTCCCGGGACGGATGAAATCCTTGGAGCACACCTCTTGAGCGATCATGCGGATCATCTTATTAACCTGTTCACCGTCGCCATCAAGAAAAACATGACAAAGCAGGAATTGTCACAAATCTTATGGGCATACCCCTCAGAAGAAAGTGACATTCCAAGCTTTTTTCAATAACTAAACCGGACGCCCTACGAAGGGCGTCCGGTTTTTAATGTGGTTTATTTGCTCTGCTTTTCTCGTTTGCCTTCTGCTTTCTCTGCATGCTTGCGCTTATTGCGTTCGTTGATTTTCTTGTTTCCCTGGGCCATTTGTTATCCCTCCCTCTTTTTAAGTATTCACCTCCATCCATCCTTTATTGCTGGAAACAAAAGAAAGTCTCTGCCCGATTTGGAGCAGAGACTTTCTTTTTATATACTGGTGTGCTTCAATTTTGCATCGTTGATTTTATTTTCAATCACGCGTTTGCGTTCGATCGATTTGTCGATGGAAGCCGCATCCCGCCGCTGAATGAAAATCGCAAAAATCAAAAAGTTGATTCTCATACCGGTACCTCCTTCCGTGCCTATGAGAGCTAATCCGTATCCTTCTCCCCGTTATACCAATCCATAAATGCCATCCTCATGAGTGCCATCATAGTTTCCTACCTCCTTGTGTTTGTTTTACATGTAATGGATAAAGGATGATTTACGGTCCAGCCATTGATCTTTCACTGTTGGATGATAGCCAGGCAGCTGTTGGTATTTCTTCCGCTTGTTCTTAACAACGGTAACTTTGAAGATAAGAAAATTCATCGTCACGGGTAACACTCCTTTCGCGAGAGTAATTTTATATCAAAAGAGTAAATTTACTCTTTGATAGCATAATAAAAAGCCGCAGGTGGCCTGCAGCTTTTTTAAAACGGATTTCTCCACTAAAAAAGCCACAGGAATACATTATGCATCACCTGCGGCTCCTATGAGTGCTATTTCGCAATTTGGTCAATAAGCTCAGAAGTTGGTTCCTGCGCAGGTCGATAATATGAAGTTGGCTGAAGTTTGAATCATGTTATATGCCATTTTAGTCGACCTCGCTTTCTGAGAAATTTTGTTTACACTGGAAAGTATATAGGACTATTTTCCAAAAGTAAAGCACTTTTCACTAAATTTTCAAAATAATAGCTTGACAGACAGAGCATACCTTATCCAGCCATCTCACCTTCGACCTTTTTGTCCAATTCATGAAGAAGCTGAACAGCCATACTTTTATCCATTTCTTTGTAATGATGGAGCCCCATCGGCTGTTCATCTTTCTCGTCTGCTTTCCTAACCACTTCCTGCAGATCCGTTCGTTTTCCATCCAACCCGAAAGGAAGATAGCTGTCCGTATGGAGAAGAACCGCGAGAGACACTTCCTTGGCACGAAGACGGTCTTCTCCAAGCC